>DASTKE010000709.1:0-8445 GCA_035716105.1 Ktedonobacteraceae bacterium
CCTGCCCGTCGAGGTGGAAGAGCAGCCGGTAAATGCCCAGGCGAGCAAACGAGTGCAGCTTCTCTTCTCCAAAGAGTCGCCGCCCGATTTCCAACGCTCGCTGCGCCTCGCGGTACGACTCCGGTATGCCTTGTAGTCCACTGGCAATACGGCCAATGCCGCCTGAAAAGACGGGCAAACGGGCGATACTGCCGTTGCTCCCATTGTGTTGCAAACGGTTATAGACACGCTCCACACGGTTGAAAAGGGCATCGTCGCGGTTTCGTTCGTGCTCCTCGCCTGAACCGCCGTTGCCGCTATCACCGCCTGGCACGGGAAGTAGGGCAGTGACGCGCCGTGCATCACTGAGTATCCAGCAGATTGGCCAGACGCGCAGCAGTTCGTCACGCAGCCGTTTGTTCCACTGCGCCTTGATGCTGCTGGCGGGGTAATCCGGCTCGTTGGGAGAGAGTTCAAACATCACGACCACCTGCGGAGCAGTCAGGTCATATCCCAGCAAGCGCGCACGCGCCAGCATTTCTTCGACCTGCTGGTAGTTGCCCTGCACGACATCCATGAAGGCTTCCGCCTGATAGCGGCCCTCGACCTCGCTCCGTTCGCGCTCGCGGGCAAACTCGATAGCCAGGATAGGCGCGACCTGCCCCAGGATGATGCGTTCCAGGTAGTCGAAATCGCCATCCCTGCCAATCAGCGAGAGATAGCCGATGATTTCATGCCGGATGAGAATGGGGGCCATGATGCGCATCATTCCAGCTTGCCAGAGTGTTTCATTGGTGAGCGGCGTAGGCAACGCGACGGGTTCAGCGCCGGGAGGAGAGACGACGAGGCGAATCTGCTGGTCGTTGTTTTGCACCACTACTAGCGCATCGCAGGTGCGGGCCAGTTGCTCGCACACGCCCTGGATACCGGCTCCCTGGATGCTCAGTTGCATCAATTGACGCGAGACTTCCGAGGCTTTGCGTTCGATCTCTCCACGAAAGCTGACGACAAAGGTGATGACCTCGCGCTCGATCTCTTCAAGCTGGGCCGTGGGTGGCAGCAGGATCAAGGGCAGGTGAAGCTGGTCGGCGAGGGTGCTGGCCTCCTGACTGAGCGCCTCAATCGAAGGGGCGGTAACGGCGACAGCCGCGACGCCCTCCTGTTGCAGGCTCTGAAGCAGGTGTGGCAGCGTTTCATCGAGTCTTCGTAGTTGTGAGAGCGCCAGCAGGGCAAGCTCACCCCCACGCACGCTTTCGAAGGCCGGTAAGCGGGCGCGCATGCGGCACGACCACGTTACCCGGCGTTCGAGTCCTCCTGCTCCCGCAACCAGTTGTGCGTCTCGCGAAGCGAGCAGGGTCAAGATATTGCGGACGGAAGCCGATGAGATTGGAGGGTGAGCAGTGCTCATACTTTAGCTATATCACATCGTGTGAAAACAACAGGAAGCGCGGCGTTTATCGCCGCGCTGTGGAAGTGGCAACGGTGCCAGCAGCTTTTTGCTGTGCCCGGCGTTTCTCATGCGCCTTTTTCTCTTTGATGCGATGCTTCCGCCAGGCAACTCTTTTCGTCTTGTTCATCGTTTCGCTCCTTTAATTACATTGAATTGTGAACATTTATTCTTCACTTTCGGCACCACCTTCGAAATCAATCTCGGTCATGTCGTCGGTTTCATCCCCACCGTCGTAGTATTCGTCCTCGGTGAGCAGTTCGTCTTCCTCATCACGATCGTAACGCAACATGCTGTCCTTGATGTATGCGCGAATGGTATCACCACTGCCCTGAGACGGGAAGCTAACTTTGCCAAACATGCTTGGATGCTGGTATTCTTCGCGAATAACCAGGCGCACAGGTTCCATTGCCAGGATGGCGGCAGCGTAGCGGTTACCTCCCTCCATGAAGGTAATCAGACGGTTCGCCAGGCGCGGCTCGATCTTCCCAATGTCTTCGCCAGCGGTATTACGTACATAAATAGTATGACCGCTGACATACAGTTGCACCCGGTCGCCAACACCCACCTTTGCCAGCACCTTCGGTGCTGCTACATCGATCAGTTCTGTCACACCGGTTTTGCCCGTCTCTTCAATAAAGAGTCGTGGATCGATACGATCAGCGCCTCCCGCCGTGTGTGCCGGTTCCTCGTGAACCAGAGCAAGCCGTTCCAGGTTCTTTTTGGCAATGGTGTTAGTAGGATTGTACTTCAGCGTCTGCGAATACGCTTGCCGCGCCTCGCTATACTGTCCTAACTCATTATGCGCTTTGCCCAGCCGGTTGTACGCCTCCGTTTCATTTGGGAAGAGGCTCAAGATATTCTTGTTGGTAACGACCGCGTCTGCCCATTGACTGGCAAGAGCCTGCTGTATCGCTAACTCTGTCCACTGTTTTTTCAATCGCGCCTTTTCTTCAGCCGATTGAGCTTGTGCCATTGAATCCCTCCTCCGTCATCGTGCGAGATGGTTTTGTATAGTTTGCTTATTATACACTAGCCATGCAACCCTGCAATGACCAGGGTGTCACATGTTCAATATGCACAGGTACCAGGTCGCCAGGTTGAGCAATTTGAGCCTCTCCATCAGGCTGAGGGAAGAACACCAGCTTGTTGGCGCGATTGCGTCCCTTCCATTGTTGTCGTCCGTGGGAGAAATTGGCCTCTTCCACCAGTACCTCTTGCTGCCGGTCGAGATACTGCTGGTTCAGTTCCAGCGCAATCTTTGCCTGCACCTCTTCCACCACGTGCAGGCGGCGTTTCTTTTCGGCCAGCGGAATATCATCCTCCCAGCGAGCAGCCACGGTGCCGGGACGGGGCGAGTATGCCGCGACATGCACAACATCGAAGCGAATCTCCTCGATCAGATCAATCGTGTGCTGGAACTCTTCCTCCGTCTCGCCGCAGAATCCGACGATGATATCGGTGGAGAGGGTGATATTGGGCCACAGGGCGCGCACCCGTGCGATGCGGTCGCGATACTCGTCAAGCGTATAGCCACGCTTCATGCGTTTCAAGACAACATCGTCGCCCGACTGGACAGGGATATTCAGATGCTCACAGACCTTTGGCAAGTGTGCCATGCGTTCGATCATGCTATCGTTCATGTGGCGTGGGTACGAGGTCATGAAACGAATGCGGTCCAGCCCCTCGATGCCGCTCAAGCTTGTCATCAGATCAGCAAGGTCAGCCCTATCCGGCAGGTCAAGTCCATAGGCTTCGACGGTCTGGCCCAGCAGCGTCAGCTCCTTCGCCCCCTTCGCGACCAGCGAACGCGCCTCGGCCATCAACTCCTCAACGGGCCGGCTGCGTTCGCGTCCCCTGCGATAGGGAACGATACAGTAGGTGCAGACTTTGTTGCAGCCCAGCACCACCGGTAGCCAGGCAGTCGGGCTGGCCTTCGCCGGTTCGATCTTCGTCGGATAGTGCGCGATGCGCTCGCCCGGCTTCGGCGTAATCGCCATCGGCAGAACGGTATGCTTGCCAATCCGCTGTGTCGAGGTGGCAAATGTGGGCGTAATGGAAACCGGCGCGGGAGCCGCTGCAAGTCCAACTGCTCCCTCGCTAACCTCGCCAGCTTCGTCTGTTTCGCCGCTCTCATTGGGCAAGAAGTCGATATCCAGGCAGCCTGCGCCGGAGATGGGCGTCCAACGCTCCTCAAGGAAGCGCGGCAGGATATCCGCCTGCTCCACCTTCATAAACAGGTCGATATGTGGGTAGCGTTTGCCGAGTTCGTCAATCGTCTTCTGATTCCCGATCATGCAGCCCATCAGTGCCACCAGCAGATCGCTGCGCTTCTCTTTCGCGTGCTTGAGCATGGCAAGCTGATTATGCGCTTTCTCCTCCGGCGCTTTACGCACGCTGCACGTATTGAGCACCACCAGATTTGCCTCGTCCATCGCTGCCTCTTCCCACCCCATCTCATCCAGCATGGTTTGTATGCGCTGCGAGTCCGCCTGATTCATCTGGCAGCCCACCGTCCAGATATGATATTTGCCTCGTGCAATATTCGGTATAGTCGTCATTGAAAGTCTTCTCCAGCCATCGCTAGTTTGCGCCGCATGAGTGCTTCTAAAATGATCTCACGTCCCTCTTCTAAGCACGCTATTATACACCATGACCGGTTATCTGTCATTAGTTCTAAGAGGGCTGATTCGGTTTGAGCAAAAATTGGGTGCCAGGGCGACCCTTGCGGTCGCCCTGGCACCCAATTTTTGCTCAAACCTTGTATCGCAATCTCTATGCCCAGATTAGAGAGATGAGAGATCAATCGTGACCTCGTAGACCTCTCTGGTTGGAGGGGCGGTCACGAAGGAGGCAAGTTTGCCCACCTGTTGCTGGTAATAGCCGCTGCTCTCTCCTGCTTTCAGGTCAGCTTCTGTCTCCCATAGTGTGATGGATCTGGCTTTTCCTGCCGGGCGATCAAGCAAGGTGAGGACGCCATTGAAGCCCTGTTGCTGTTTCATTGCCGGAATAATAGAGTTTTGTGTTACCTCAAGCGCCTCATCAAGCTTCTCTGGTTCAACCTGGAAAGTCGTTACTCGTGCGTACATGTGTTTGCTGCCTTTCTCTAAAGATGTGGGAGAGAAGTACTCTCAGAAAAATGTCATCTATGGTACACAGGGCGTTGGTTGTTAGGAACGCATCCCTGATTGTGCAATGTACGGGTATGCAGTCTTTTTAGATCAATCACCAGAGATGCAATCGCTGCTCACCATCGTAAACTCAGCAATGCCAGCACTCCGAAAATCGCGATCACGCTGCCTGATATGCGGTTGATCCACAGCAGCCACGTGGGCGTGAATCTTTTTCGGAAGAGGCTGATGCTGCCTGTCAGGAAGCACCACCACAGAGCAGACCCAAGAAAGACGCCCAGCACGACCAGCGTGGCCGAGAGAGCGCTGTTTTGGGTAGCTCCGACGCCGATGCCCGCGAAGATGACCGCGAACGAAAGGATGGTGAGCGGGTTGGTCAGGGTGAGCAGGAGGGTGGAGACGTAGGCTCCTAGCAGGTTGCTTGCGTTCGCTTTGGCAGCGGCGGCTCGTTCTGCCGGTTTTGTCAGCATGGTTCTGACTCCCAGGTAGATCAGGAAGAGGCCACCAAGCAGGTGAATCCAGAGTTGCAGGCTGAACAGCAACGAGATGATGACGGTCAGGCCGAAACCGGCGATGCTGCCATAGATTCCATCCGCCGTCGCGATGCCCATGCCCGATACCAGTCCGTAGAGCAGGCCCCGATTCACCGTGCGTTGCATACACAGCACGCTCATAGGGCCGACAACCGCCGCGATGGAAAGGCCGAAGATCAGGCCGCGAATAAGAAAACTGATGTCCATTGCTTTCTCCTTCAGGTTGTTCGTTCTTTCAAGACATAAAAAATCGCCAGACCCTTCATCGAAGGTCTGGCGACGTGTGTTTGCTGATTCAGGAAAATCAGGGAGTTCCAGGCACACGAAGGAAGCCACACCTCCAACTGGTCTGGCTTGCCTGCTGGCTCTCTATGAACGGGCTATAAAAATGTTTACTTTCGCTCATCATATACTCTCTGACCACTGTTCAGCTTCGTTGCTTGATGGCAGTGTAGCATATTTTGCGACTGGCGGCAATACAAAAGCATCACCATTGTCTGGTAAAGGTCGCGGTCTGATCGAGATACAGATTGCCGTAGGTCACGCTTGGTTCGAGCATGGAGCCTTCGAACCATTCGTTAAAGGAGGTGATGGTGATCCAGTCGGGATTGCTGGCTATGGCTGCTTGCCAGCTTTCGCTGTAGGTTGCGCCATTGTTGCGGGCCACGATATAGGTACCGGTGCGCCCCGGCACGCGGGTGTCGTTGTAGCCGGGCAGCACACCGGCAGCCCAGATTTTTTGTGTGTGGTTGGCGCTGTTATAGGCATCGATTTTGGCGCGGAAACCCTGGTCGACTGTCGCCATGTCGTTGTGTTGGATGCCCCAGTAGCCTGCGCTGAACAGGTGGATGCCGTCGAAGACACTCAAGACGCTGGTATCGGCACCTTCGGCAGACCAGATCATCGTGTTATTGGGGTCAACCTGCTTGCGAATAGTGGCCCAGGTCGCAAGCGTGCGCCCGCCGCCGAGGGGGTCCCAGAAGAAAATCACGGGTTTGCCATGCCAGTGAAAGAAGTACGGGCTGTTGCCATAGTGCGCGATCACGTAGTTCAGACCATTGACCATGTTGGTGACGTTGTTGAGTTGCGGCGCATCGCTCTCAAAGTAGATGGTCGAGGTGAAATGATACCCTGTCTGCTGCTGGAGCGTGGCCGAGTAATCCAGCAATTTCGCAAAATTCGTGTCGGTCGCGGAACCCGGCCCCCACCAGGAGCTAATGAAGCCGGAAAGGCCAGCATTGGCAGCCTGATTCACCTGCCGGGCGATGGTAGCGGTGTCGCTGGAATTGTACTGGATCGTGGGCAGATCTGACATCTGGCACAGGCACCAGCTTGAGGTGTCGTACCACATATAGTAGAAGGCCAGCACCGGTCGATTAGGGTTATTGCCTCCCGGCTGAATATTGGGACTGATTGCCCCGGTCGTTGGTTTCGGAGTGGGCGTACTATTTTGCGGTGGCACCTGAATAGGCGTCGTAGTGCTCTTCTGCTGCACACCTTCTGTAGAGCGCGTCGCGGGACTGCCTGTCGCTTGCCCCTGCTTGCCCGCGCTGCCTGCATTGCCGCAAGCAGAGAGCAAGACCAGCAAGCAGATGCAAGCACATGCTGCCGTTACTTTCAATTGCCTCCCGTGTCGAAAGACGTTCATGATGTTCCCCTGGTCGCTAGAATGCCCCCATAGATGAGTGTAGAAGATTGGAATGTATCAGGGCAAGTTTGATAGGACTTTTTGTATGTTATTACGTTTCAGGGTTGCTTATTGTTGTGTGGCTTGCAGGAGGAAGAGGAGTTGAGAAGACACAAAAGGCATGATCTATGCCCTCAACTGAGCGCTTGCCCGTTTTCGGATACGTCTAGCCGTTTCCTTCGCAGTTCACCCTGCAATACACGCATCGTGCCGAGCAAGATGCACAGCAGCATTATCTGGCGGAGATAGAAACTGGTGTCGTTATCGTTCAGGTGGGGGATGGCGAGTAAGAGCAGAATGAGTGCAGCGGTGCCAAACAGGAATGTCGTGCCTGGGTGTGCTTTCCAGCAGGAGGGGCGCAGCCACCAGACCAGCAGGCTGAGAATATTAGCGATAGCGATGATCGCGGTTTCAACGGTGATGAGTGACCGGCCATCTGGCGCTGTCAGCAGAAACAGCGCGATAACGAAGCCAGCGGCAAATACGGGAGCGATGCTAAAGAACCAGGTATCCCATCGATGAACTGCTGTCCGGTCGACGGAGAGGCAGATGTAGCCGCCGAAGAGGGCGATGCTATAGCCCGTATTGAGCAGGAGCAATACCTGTGAGAAGGGGCTGATCCTATGCAGCGTGATGATAAGAAAAATGCCAAAGAAGATCGCCCAGATGCCGCCAAAAATACCTCCCAGGCGCGTCCAGGGCGAGCGTGCGCGAACAATGATCGCTATCCAGCAAAAGAAGATCGGTACCACATGCACCAGTAATATGCCATTTTCCGCCAGGTACCCATTATCTCTCGCCTGCACCAGAACGCTCTCTGCGCTGAGACCGAGAACCAGTGTCAGTACGAATATGATGATAAATCTGGGCGTCCAGATGACCTGTGCTGGAACTTGCTCCGAGGGCGGCGTGACGCGCTCTACTGGTGCCTCTTTTACAGGCTCCCGCACGATTGTTTCCTGGACGCTCGGCGCTGGCACGTTCCCTTCAGGTGTTTCCATCTGCTCCGTATCCGGTTGTATAATACTTTCCGCCATCTCACCGATTCCTTGTCCGCTCTTTGATAAGCATGTCGATCTGCTTATGATGATGTACATTTTAACGAATCAGAAGTCACTCTGCATACAAAAACAGTACGGCTGAGCGGAAATTGGGTATAGGCTCTGTTACTTTCATCAGTATGCTTCATATAGCCATGAACTACACTGATTCCCTATGTTTGCTCGCTCCATGATATACTATACGCTACCGGTCACAAAGGAGTAGCACTGAGAGCCTGCCAGGAAGGTAGATAGTGTATCGTTACGGCATCGACCCACGCCTCCTGAAAGCAGTCGCCTTCAAGCAAGACAGGCGGATCATTTTCAAAGCTGGCATGATGGCGCGGATTCTCAAAGGCGGTACAGTGCGTGCAGGCGATAGTGTCACAGTGCTTCCAACGTAGGGACGCGATGGATTGCGCCCAATGGGCATTAACCGAAGCTATTTCTGCTCAACGGATATCTACATACATGCGCTGCAATCGTACGGGCGAGACGCCGCAGCGATAGAGTGTGCGCAGGTACCACATGAAGAGCACGCTGCGCATCAGCCCGATCTTTTGGTGGCGGCGTGCAGAGGTCGTGACGTACTGCGGCAGGAGCACGACCTTCCCGATGTTGCGCAGGC
>DASTKE010000710.1:0-2036 GCA_035716105.1 Ktedonobacteraceae bacterium
CCTCACCGGTGGACACAGGGAGTCTCACAAGTGAGCAAGTGCTTCTGGTCACGAAACTCGCCAGACCCCCGGTCGGGGCCGATCTGGTTCCTCGCCCGCGTCTCGTGAACCAACTCCAACCTGGCATCCAACGCCCGCTCACACTCATCGCAGCTCCTGCCGGCTTTGGCAAGACGACTCTCCTTTCTACCTGGCTTGAGCGCGCCCCTCTTCGATCTGCCTGGGTCTCATTGGAGCAGGACGATGATGACCTCACACGCTTCTGGTCCTATATGTTCACCGCCCTGGAGCGCATCCATCCGGGCGGTGGGGCAGCCGCGCTGGCGCTCCTTCAGGCATCCACGCTCTCGCCTCCTCCACCCATAGAAATCGTCTTGACCGCCTGGATCAATGGTCTTGCTACCTTGCCGCACGAGATTGCGCTCGTGCTGGATGACTACCATGTGATCACCGCGCCAGCGATCCATCGATCCGTCACGTATCTCGTCGACCATCTGCCGCACCAGCTGCACCTGGTCATAGCGACACGAGCCGATCCACCTCTTCCCCTGGCACGCCTGCGCACGCACGGTCACTTGACCGAAATCCGTGCGGCTGATCTCCGCTTCACTTCTGAGGAAACGACCGCCTTCCTGACTCGTACACTCGACCTGCATCTTTCAGATGAGGACATTGCTGCCCTGGAGGCGCGGACGGAAGGCTGGATTGCGGGCTTGCGATTAGCAGCCCTGTCGATGCGGGGGCGTCAAGATATTCCAGCCTTCCTCAAAGCGTTCACGGGCAGTCAGCGCTACATTATCGACTATCTGACTGAGGAGGTGCTTGCCCGCCAGCCCGAGACCGTCCAGACCTTTTTGCTCCAGACAGCCATCCTTGAACGACTCCAGGGATCACTCTGTGAGGCCGTCATTGGCGAGCATGGTGGAGAAACAAACGGTCAGGAGATGCTGGAGCAGTTAGAGCAGGCCAATCTCTTCCTCATTCCATTGGACGATGAGCGGCGTTGGTATCGCTATCACCAGCTCTTTGCAGAAGCGTTGCGCCATCGCTTGCAGCGCAAACATCCTACGCTTGTACCAGAACTCCACCGGCGAGCGAGCGCATGGTATGAGCAGCAAGGTCTGACCCACGACGCCGTGTACCACGCTCTGGCAGCCACCGATTTCGCGCAGGCAGCACACCTGATCGAGCAAGCATTTAACGCTCTTGTCAGGCGGGGTGAGATCGCAACACTCCAACGATGGGCAGCCGCGCTCCCAGATGAACTGGTACGCTCCAACATCGAGCTCGCTGTTTTGCAGGGGTGGCTCCTGTTCGTCAGCGGGAAACATGATGCGGCTCTGCGGCATCTTGAGGACATCGAGCGCACATTCGGCATCAATCCCGTATCGGATGAACCGGGAGAGCAAGAGACGATGCCCGGTGGAACGGAGAGCCAGGCCGAAATCAAGGGCCGGATCGCTGCCATCCGTGCGTCTATCGCAGTCACCCAGGGAGATATTCCGCGTACCATCGCACTCTCACGCCTGGCTCTTGAGCATCTCCCGAAGGAAAACATATCACGAGCGTATGCCGCCTGGTATCTGGGCAGAGCCTACTGGTTAAGTGGAGATGTGAAGGCAGCGAGCATTGCTCTTGCAGAAGCCTCTCACGTCAGTTGGGAAGTGGATCACCTCTACGTTGTCTTTATGGTGACTCATGACCTGGCTCATGTGCAGAAACTCCAGGGACAGCTGCATCTCGCAGATCAGACCTATCGCCAGGCGCTTCAGCAGGCCAAAGAGCGGGGTGGAGACCTACCGGCAATCGGTCCGGCCTATGTGGGCCGTGGCAATCTTGAGTACGAGTGGAACCATCTGGACACCGCAACCTCTCTGCTGCAAGAGGGAATCAAGCTCTGCGAACGGACCGGGAATGGGCGGGCCATCCTCCAGGCACACATGACCCTGGCCTTCATCAAACAGGCCCAGGGAGATACCAGTGAGGCAAGCGCCATCATGCAGCAGGTGATACAGATTTCTGAGCGGCAGCACCTC
>DASTKE010000711.1:0-6732 GCA_035716105.1 Ktedonobacteraceae bacterium
GCTCGCCCCATCTGCTTTTTTTACTGCGCAGGATAAACATACAATTTGGAGAAGGTGGCCTGGGCGACCGGGGGTACACCCTGGATATTGGAAACGAAGAGGGCAATGGAGCCACTGGTATAGCTGCTGTCGGACGTAGAAGCGACAGTCTGACCGTTGACGATTAGCGTCATGGCTGGCCCATTGGCCGTAACGGTAATGTGATTGAGCGCGCCGACTTTTTGAATAGCGGGGCTGACTTTGTAATCCACCAGCCGAGTGCTGCTCGAGTTGCCATTCGCGTCCACTGTTCCCTTGAAAACGGCATAGGTGCCATCCCCGTATATTTCGAAGCGGTAGTAGGTGGCCAGATCGCTATTCTGGTTTGAGGCACCACGAATGTAGATGCCGTAGCCGTTATCTTGCGTGCCTTTTGAGAGCACGGCATCAAAGGAGAGGCGGAAATTGCTGAAGGTCTTGCCGCCGGGGATCAGTTCGGGCAGCAGCCTGTTCTCATCGTCCTCTAAAACCAGTGTGCCGCCTCCCACCTTGACCGAAAACTTCCCCGCTTCACTGGTGAGATCCCAACCACTGTTATTGTTCTGAAACGTGTCACTGAACAATGGAGGGGTGCTGGGCGTAGCAGTAGGTGTGGATGTCGAAGTGTGCGTTTGAGCAGGCGTTTTGTTCTGGTGCTTCACATAGTAGTAGCCTCCCAAACCGCCTCCGACGAGCACGACCAGAAGAATAACTACACCAATGATGACACCAGTGTTTGACCTGCGCTTCTGTTGCGGTGGCTGGTTAAAATTGCCAGGCTGGTAGCCGTTCATGCCGCCAGCCTGTAACCCACCCGGTATGGCTGGTGGCGCGGAAGAAGCATAGAAACCCTGTTGTGCAGAAGTGTTTGCGCCGAAACCGTTGTAATTTGGACTGGAAGGCTGTGCCATGCCGTAAGGATTTGCTGCACCGACAGCACCGGGCGTGCCATAATCAGGAGCGCCATAGCCATTATTTGTACTTGAAGGGAAAGCAGGTTGACCCGCTGTACCAGAGAACATATTAGGATACGATGGACTCGATGGCTGGCCGGGAAATGGTTGCTGCGGCATAGAGGGCGCGTTATAGAAATTGCCAGGTGCGGGTTGAGCAGATTGGACGGGTTGTACGGATGGCTGACCCCACTGCGCCCCCGAAAACTGGTTCGGCCCGTAAGAGGTTTGTGGTTGAGGAGCAGGGTTTCCCCAGGACATATTCGATGCTCGCTCTGTCGGATTACTAGTGGTTGCTGAAGGATTAGAGTAACCGCAGTTCCCGCAATACGCCTCGTTAGGAGGCAGCGGACTGCCACAACGCTGGCAGGTCTGCGATGGCATTCCCCCGGAAGCGCCTCCATATGGATAGTTTGAGGCCATAGACGTACCCTCCAAATTGTATCAGTGCTTCTATTAACGAAGAGTATCCCATAACACAGGCTGTATGTCTATCCAATAGCATATTTGGGCCATTGACAGTCCAAAAAACAGAGGAGCGCAGGCGGTACAAATGCTATCGCCTGCGCTCCTCTTCTCACTGAATATTGGAAGCTTATTGCTTAGAACGAGCCTCTTGCAACAGTTCATAGAGCCGACGGGGGTGAAGTGGCATCTCACGAATACGCAGCCCGAAGGGGGAAAGCGCATCATCGACAGCCGAAGCGAAGAGCGCGGGAACCGGGATCACACCTGCTTCTCCTGCTCCTTTCATACCCAGCGGGTTAAGCGGCGAGGGCGTCTCGACATGATCGACCACGATGGCCGGGATCTCCGCCGCCGTTGGGATGAGATAATCCATGAAGCTGGCGTTGATGATTTGCCCATCTTCATTATAGACCAGTCGCTCGTAGAAAGCACCGCCAATGCCCTGAGCCACGCCGCCATGTACTTGACCCTCGACCACCAGAGGATTGATGACGCGCCCGCAGTCATGCACGACAGCATATTTGACGAACGAAACCATGCCTGTCGTAGCGTCAACCTCGACGATTGCACCATGCACGCCGCTGGCGAAGCTGGCGTGAGGCGGACTGTAGAACTCGGTCGCTTCGAGGCCGGGGCCACCGCGTTCTTGTGGCAGAGCAGGGCCAGGGCGCGGGCCGGCAAAGTGCATCGACATGAGTTTGCGCGCATTCTCACCGTAGGAGTAGCGCAGCGGGTTGGCCGAAATCGCCAACTGGCCGAGCGTCAGCGCACGATGCGGAGCGTCCCTCACAAAGACCTTGCCATCCGCCAGTTCGATATCTTCTGGCGCGGCTTCAAAGAGATCGGCAGCCACTTGCTTCGCCTTCTCGCGCACTTTGACCGCTGCCAGGTGCATTGCCGAGCCTGCGACGGTTGCCGCTCGACTGGCATAGGTTCCCATGCCCCAGTAGAACGCCTGGGAATCACCGGTTGTGATAAGAACATCTTCCGGCTTAACGCCGAGTTGATCCGCCACGATCTGCGCAAAGGTGGTATAGTGGGCCTGCCCCTGCGTCGTGACACCAGTAGAGGCGAAGACACGGCCATCCGACTCTACCCGGATGTGCGCGCCCTCGTATGGCCCGATGGCTGTCCCCTCAACGTAGTAGCCAACGCCCAATCCCAGGTAACGTCCCTGCTTGCGCGCTTCTTGCTGCATCTGTGGGAACTTTTCGTAGTTCAGCAGCACCTTGAGCTTATCCAGCCCCTCCTGATAGCTACCGCTATCGTACTTTGTAGGGCCACCATCCTGATATACGAGGCCGACATCCCAGGGAAACTCATCCGGTTGGATGAAGTTGCGCGAACGCACCTCAAGGCGATCCAGGTGTAGTTCGCGAGCGATGGCGTCCATGATACGCTCCATCACAAAGACAGCGTGCGGTCGTCCAGCACCACGATAGGGGCTGACGGGAACTTTATTAGTATAGAGAACCGTGAACTCGCTCGCGTAGTGTTTCAAGCGATATGGCCCCGGCAAAGAGCAAGTAGTGATGATGGGAACAATGATACCATAAGGCGTGTAGGCTCCCGTGTCGTGCCAGAACGTATCGCGCACAGCCAGCAAGACGCCCTGGTCATCGAAGGCATATTCCACCTCGTGATACTGGCCGCGTTCCTGGTTCGAGGAGACAAAGTTCTCGCGCCGGTCCTCAATCCACTTAACCGGTTTGCCCAGGTAGATGGCAGCAAAGGGCACCAGGATTTCTTCGGGGTAAAACAACATGATTTTCGTGCCGAAACCGCCGCCAACATCGGGCGCGATCACCTGTACCTTGTGCTCCGGCAGGTGGAACATCGCTGCCAGGCCGTTACGAATGGGAATTGGGCCTTGCGTCGATATCCAGCAGGTCAGCGCCCCGCTCTGCGCTTCCCAGCGTGCTACAATGCCGCGTCCCTCCATCGGCATCGCCGCGCCGCGCTCAACGTAAAACTGCTCTTTAAGTACATGTGGAGCGTCGGCAAATATGCTATCCGGTTCACCAACAACCTGTACCAGGTGCGCGGCCACGTTGTCAGGCACCCCTTCGTGAACCAGCGGCGCATCCGGCGCGGCGGCAACTTCCAGATTGTGGACAACCGGCAGCGGCTCGTATTCCACCTCGATGAGGTCAAGCGCATCTTCGGCGCTATAACGACTATCCGCGACAACCAGCGCGACAGCTTCGCCGACATAGCGCACCTCTTGCGAGGCCAGTGGAAGCTGCGTGCGGGGCTGCGTTAACGCCTGGTGCGGCACCAGCAGGGGTGAGGGTTCCAACAGGTCGCCGAGGTCAGCGGCTGTATAGACAGCGTACACTCCCGGCAGTTCGCGAGCCGCACTGGTATCGATAGCGAGGATACGTGCTCTCGCGTGTGGGCTACGCAGAACTGCCGCGTGCAACATTTCGGGAAGTTCGATATCATCGACAAACATCCCTTTGCCACGCAGCAGGCGAGGGTCTTCTGTGCGTTGGACGGGAGCGCCAAACCAGCGTGTTGCCATTAATCCACCTCCAGATGAGGCTCGCGCAGCCGCTCAGCAGCCAGTTGGACAGCCTCGACAATGTGTTGATAGCCGGTGCAGCGGCAGAGATTGCCGGAGAGACCGTGACGAATCTCTTCCTCCGTCGGATCGGGATTCTCATGCAGCATGGCATGTACCGACATAATAATACCGGGTGTACAGAAGCCGCATTGCAGGCCGTGTTTCTCACGGAACGCCTGCTGGATGGGGTGAAGCTCGCTATTAGTTCCCGCCAGCCCCTCAATGGTCGTCAGCGGCATCTCGTCAGCCTGCACTGCCAGCATGAGACAGGAACGCACCGGTTCTCCGTTGAGCAGGACGGTACAGCAGCCGCAGACGCCATGCTCGCAGCCGACATGTGTACCCGTCAGGTGCAGTTCGTGGCGGAGAAAATCCGAGAGCAACAGGCGCACCGGTACGTCCCGCTGGTACAGTTGACCGTTAACGGTGACGGATATGGTGCAGGAATCGGTAAAGCTGGGAGTTGTTTCCTCTTGCATACTGCGCACACTTTCTAGTGCTCGCGCCGCTGCCAGGCGGCACGAAGAACACGTCTGGTCAATTCCGCGGTCAGCGCCCGGCGATATTCAACGGTGGCATGGACATCTTCCATATCCTCGCTGACAAGATTACGGGCAAGCTCCGCGGCCTGGTTGAGGGTTGCATCGTCAAGGGTAGAGCCAACCACGTTATGCTCCACCTCGCGGGCACGCACCGGTGAGCCAGCGATACCAAGATACGCGAGGTGCGCGGTCATACAGCGATCATCCAGGCCGGGCGTAAGGACAGCGGCGGCACCGACAAGCGCATAGTCGCCAGCGCGACGAGCAAATTCCATAAAGGCCCAGCCCGCCTGCGGTGGTATCCAGGGAAAGCGAGCCTCTGAAACCATCTCTCCCGGCTCCAGGGCGGTCGAAAGATAGCCGGTGAAGAATTCTTCCGCTTTCAGCACGCGCTCGCCGTGAATGCTCTCAAGCAGCACTTCACCATTCAGGCAGGTGAGCAACGCCGGTAACTCTGCGGCGGGATCGGCGTGCGCGATACTTCCCACAATAGTTCCCCGGCTGCGAATCTGCGGGTGTCCGATATGCTGGATCGTCTCTATCAGCAGTGGATGAACCTGCTGCGCGTGTGTGGAGCGCTCCACCTGAGCCTGACGCACGGTGGCACCGATAGCGAGATAGCCATCTTCGGGTTCGATGTAATGCAGTTCGGTGAGATGATTGATGTCGACGAGATATGCTGGCCCTGCCAGGCGCATATTGAGTAAGGGGATCAGGCTTTGGCCGCCTGCCAGCACCTTTGTCTCTTCCGCGTGCTGCTCAAGCAAAACCAGCGCTTCATCAAGCATGTGCGGGGCGCAGTACTGAAAACGTGGTGGCTTCACTCTTCCACCTCCCTATTATAAGTAAGTACACCGTTTTCCCTATTTCAGGAATAAGCATAAGACTAATGCTCTCCTGCCCTTCTGTCAAGCCCTTTGCCCAATTTTCCCCTCTCCATTGACTGTATTGGATGAAAATCTGGGTGATATAATGCCTCTGAGCACATCGTTTTGAAAGGCAGTACAAGCTAATGGAACATTCTCCGCGCCCGGTTGCACTCGTTACCGGCGGTTCTCGCGGTATTGGAGCAGCTTCCGCATTGGCCCTGGCCGAACGAGGCTGTGACGTAGTCATCACCTATCGCAATAAGGCGGCCAGGGCCAGCGAGGTGATTACAGACATTGAGAAGCGCGGCGCACGCGCACTCTCCATCGGCTGCGACATCACCCGGCAGGAAGACAGGGAGAAATTGTTCATGACATTGCAGGCATGGAGCAACGTCCTTCATATCCTGGTGCTCAATGCTTCCGGCGGTCTGGAACGCGACACGCTGGCCATCGATCCCCAGTACCCTATGCATATCAACCGCGATGCTCAACTCGCGCTGGTAGACACCATGTTGCCGCTCATGCCAGGGGGAAGCTGCATTGTCTTCGTGACCAGCCACTGGGCGCACCTGCACGGACAGGTGCTCCACATACCGGCCTACGCGCCCGTTGCCGAATCAAAGTACGCCGGGGAACAGGCGCTGCGAGCGCGTCAGGAGACGCTTGGAGACCGGGGTATTCGCCTGATCGTTGTCACCGGAGATCTGATCGAGGGAACAATCACTCCAAAGCTATTGGAACGAGCTACACCCGGTCTGGCAGAGCAGCGGCGCACGAGCGTCGGAAAGCTTCCTACCGCTGCTGATATGGGTGAGGCTATTGCCGCCGCCGCGCTCGATGACACAGTAGCGACCGGTTCCACCATCGTCGTCGGCGGCTCATTGGAGTCATTGCCTCGCGGGGAATAGTCTTTCACTCTGATGTTTCGCGTGGTAGGATTAGAAGACGGAAAAGGCCGTTGTTATGAACAATGAGGTGAAACACATGAACGATAGCGACATCCTCCAACATATCAATCAGCTTGTAAAAGAGGAACACGATCTGATGAACAAGGCGGAGGAGAGCGAACTGACCGAAGAGCAGCACGCTCGTATGCAGCAGCTTCAGGTCAGCCTGGATCAGTGCTGGGATTTACTGCGGCAGCGCCGTGCTCGCCGTGAGTTCGGTGAGAATCCCAATGAGGCGGTCGAGCGCGACCCCTCAACTGTCGAGCATTACCTGCAATAGGGAAAGCAAGGCAGGAGCGGAGGGTACTGCAATGGCGTCTGAACATCACCGGTGATGTTCAGACGCCATTGCAGTACCCTCCGCTCCTG
>DASTKE010000712.1:0-16900 GCA_035716105.1 Ktedonobacteraceae bacterium
CTGCCGGAGTTTGAGGCTATTGGGTAAAGTCTGTGACATCCACCACTCGGATATCTCCCTCCTCATCGAGCCGACGTATTTCTTCGTTCGAGATGTCGATCACCTCATATTTCTGATGGGACAATGGATGTCCAGGCACCCAAAACAGTCCCCCAGAGAGAGAAATTCGCCGGTATCGGGGTGGAGTTAGGGTTACTGTCACCAGCCGCAAAGGAGAACCATATGTCTTGACCAGGCTCCTGTTTCAATCTGGTAACTCCCTCTCCAACATGGTCCTTGATGAGAGTGGCATTCCACTCAGCCTCCTGCAAAGTGGTGGTTGGAACATACTTGGGCATCCTGTTTATTCTCTCACCATATGCACCAGTCACACCAGGCCATCCGGCTGCAAAGTCTTGATAGGTTCTGCGCCCCAGAAGGAGTGCATCACTGGCAAAAAGCTCATCGAATTTATAGTGTTGTGATTCTTCACTCCGAAATTGAACAGTCCACATCTGTGGATTTTCAACAACACCATCCAGAGCCATAAGCATCGAAGCAACTAGTTTTCTCACGTTTTTCTCCTGAAAAGGAATGTTACAGTAATGTACTTGCAAATTGCAAGTGTTCGCAACAAGCTATTCTCACGTAGCCAATCAAAAACGGTAAAGCTGTTGCAGATCGTATTGGAAGAAAAATGGACCCGATATTTCCACGTATTCATTCCCTCAACCGGCTTGCAGGCGAACATGATGGCGTTCTGGCTAGAACGTTTCATTGGGTTGGGCGAAGGGACTCGCATCTTGTTCCTGTTCAAAAACTCAATGCTAGTGCGCCAGTGCGCGGCTCGAAGATATTCATCATCCACAGCGTGTCCTCCCTCGCTCTCGTCGATCAACCGTTGACCAGAAGGAAGGTCAGATGCCGCAAGCTGTTGAAATGTCTATGCTCGCTGCAATGACCCCACAGTATCAAAAGGCCCTTCGAGGATATCCTGGAGCAGCTAGCGTGAAATCTTGAGGAGTATGCTGTCTTCTCCTGCCAAAAAACGCTGAGAGGTTCGATGGATCTGATTGTTTCCTCGCGGCTGTGACCCTGAAGTTGGGCTGTTGGCGTGGTAAGGAAGGAAGCAGGGTCTGTAGCGGTGTTGGGGTGTGGAATTGGTAGGGTATAAGCAATAAGTATGTAGGGGTGGGGAAGATGGAGGTGGGTCGATAGTTCAGGCTCATATTTGCATAGTGCCAGCGAGGAATGATCTTGCATTCCTCGCTGGCACTATGTGCTTCCACAAAAAAACATTTCTTCTGCTATCTGACGAATCCTCCCTTTGAGTCGGTGCTGTCAAAGCCCCAACGTAGGGCTGCCAGATCAAGGACGACAAACAGCGCAACGATAATAAGTGCTACTAGCATAATACACACCTCCGTTTTGAATTTCTCCATGATCGGAACTATCATTGTTTTTCATTTCCTGTTGCAAGTATACGGAATTTCTGGTATAAATTACAGTGAGAAATAAAGGTGTTTCAGACTTATATCTTAGGATAATGAGGTGAAAAAAGCGTATGGCTTTAGAAAATGAAAGGCTTCTTGATGAGACGGGATGGCAATTGCTGCATGAGCTTCAGCAGAATGCCCGGCTTTCCTTCAGTGAACTTGGGCAGCGGGTTGGACTCTCTTCGCCTGCGGTAGCGGAGCGCGTTCGCAAGATGGAAGACGCCGGAATCATTACCGGCTATCGTGCCGAGGTCAATGTGGCGAAGCTCGGCTTTCCAGTCGTTGCCATTGTGCGCATGACTTCCATTGCCCGGACAGGTCGACTGGCTGGCGATTCATGTAAGCACGTAAATGCTCTCGTGGGCCAGTTTCCTGAAGTGATCGAAAGCTACCGTGTCACCGGTAGTGATATTACGGTTATGAAAGTCATTGCCACGTCTGTTGAGCACCTGGAAGATATCATTGATCGCCTGGCAGAGTTGGGTGAGACAACCACGTCTATCGTGTTATCGCCTCCCGTGATCAAAAAAATTACTCCCAGGCCAGAGGAGATGAGAGTGGAAGAGGAGATGGTGTGAAGCGTTGGACGAGCTTTGCTCGCCCAACGCTTCACACCATCTCCTCTCAAACTGGCTCGTATGCGAGCCAGTTTGAGAGAGAAAAAGACTTTTAGATAGCCTGTTTTTCATATGTCATTTTTGCCTCTACCGCGTAAAAATGTTATACTGAGGTTCCAGGATTGGTACAGATAGAAGCGCGTTTCCTTTTCATACTTGCTCTGGAGGATATATGCCTGTTTCTGTCACGAATTCCAGACTTATCTACGATGCTCTCAAAGCGTGTGATATCAAGCTTGTCTCCGCCTTGCCCGAAACGTGGCTGGTTCACCTGATTCGCATGGCGGAGGAAGATCCTGATATGACGCTGGTGCGACTCGCCAAAGAGGAGGAGGGCGTCGGTATCTCGGCGGGAGCGCACCTGGCGGGTGTCAACTCCGCGCTCTTGATGCAAAATCACGGCTTTTTCGCCGCGATAAATCCCATTATTTCCCTGGCGCTTTTGTACAAAATTCCCTTACTTATGCTTATCAGTCATCGAGGACACTTCGGCGAGAAAGATCCCTGGCAGACGCAGGGAGGACTCATGACCGAGCCAGTGCTGCGTGCCTTGAACATCCCGATCTGGCACCTGTCAAATGCCGCCGATGTTCACAGACGGATTAAGGACGCGCAGACGCTGGCACATGCCTCGTTGCATCCCGTTGCCGTGCTGTTGTCGCGTGAATTGATGTGGGAGGAATAATATGCTGCGCGCAGATGCCCTGGAAGCGATCTATCCTGAATTGGAACAGCGTATTGTTGTCACCATCATGGGCGCGGTCGCAGCCGAGCTCTACATGCTCGGCCATCGTCCCAACTTTTTCTACCTGGAACACGCGATGGGTCTTGCCTCGTCGATGGGACTGGGCATTGCGCTCTCCATGCCCGACCAGAAAGTCATCGTCATCGACGGCGATGGTTCGCTGCTCATGAACCTGGGAACGCTAAGCACGATGGCGCGTTACAGACCCGGCAATCTCTTGCACATCGTCTTTGATAATCAGAGTCTGCTATCGGTGGGTGGCTTCCCCACGGCCACCTCTACAGGTACAGACTTGGCAGGTATTGCACGCTCATCGGGTATTCCCGTCGTGAAAGAGGCGTGCACCCCTGAAGCGTTGCGAGATAGTGTGAGCGAGGCGCTGGCGAGCAATACCTTAACCACCATTATTTCCCGTGTTGAGGCTGTGGGGCCGAAAACGTTTCACATGGATTTGCCGCTCCTGGAGAACCGTTTCCAGTTCAAACGCGCACTGGAAGCGATGCACCAGGCGAACACGTAGGGGCGCAATTCATAGCGCTCGCCTTGCGCCAGAAAGGAATCACGGATGGCAAACGTTCAAACCAATATTTTGACACAATTGCTGGAGGAACTGAATTCCGGTACTTTGAAGGTTGTTGATCTGACCACACCATTAGGGCCAGACACGGTCGTAATCGACCTGCCGCCCCAGTTCGCTCCCTCGCCGGGAGTGACGATCAGCGAGATTTCGCGCTACGATGAGAAGGGTCCAGGCTGGTACTGGAACATTCTCAATCTGGGCGAGCATACCGGCACGCACTTTGACGCGCCCATCCACTGGGTGACGGGTAAAGACTTGCCCAACAACGCCGCCGACACCATCGAGCCGCGCAAGTTTATTGGTCCCGCCTGCGTCATCAATGTCACCGCCGATGTTGAGCAGAATCCCGATTTCCTGCTCTCGATAGATCGCCTGCTGGCATGGGAAAATGAGCATGGCCGCGTCCCCGCCGGAGCCTGGGTGCTCCTGCGCACCGGCTGGAGCAGTCGCACGGGCCGTGAAGAGTTTCTCAACGTTCGCGAAGACGGCGCGCACTCTCCCGGCTTCCACCAGGACTGCTCCGCGTTCCTTGCCAAAGAGCGCGACGTGCTCGGCGTCGGCGTCGAGACGGTCGGCACCGATGCCGGACAGGCAGGCGGCTTCACTCCACCGTTTCCCAATCACACCACCATGCATGGCGCGGGCAAATTCGGCCTCACCAGTCTGATCAACCTCGATCAGCTACCGCCAACCGGTGCTATTCTCTTCGTCGCGCCGCTCAAAATCGTTAACGGCTCCGGCAGTCCTGTCCGCGCCATCGCGATAACGCCGTAGTATTCTGTCTCTGAAAAGAGGGACAGACTGTGTGCGTCACATCGGCTCAGAGCCGATGTGACGCACACAGTCTGTCCCTCTTTTCATTTCCCCTGCTTGCGCGAACAGCGTGACTGTGTTACGCTGTTCGCGTACAATATGCATATCAACATCAGAAATTATGGGTGAT
This sequence comes from Ktedonobacteraceae bacterium, assembly GCA_035716105.1. GTDB lineage: Bacteria > Chloroflexota > Ktedonobacteria > Ktedonobacterales > Ktedonobacteraceae > CADDYT01. The sequence goes on from DASTKE010000712.1 coordinate 4,361, forward strand.
TCTCTATGCCAATGGTGAGTGTGATACAGATTGGAAAATCGTTTGGGGCTGAGCGAATCTTTTCTGGCGTAAGCTTTCAAATTGATCCACAGGACCGTATAGGACTGGTTGGCCCGAACGGGGCTGGCAAATCTACCTTATTGAATATCCTGGCCGGACGTGAGGAGCCGGACGAGGGTACCGTAGCGGTGGGACACAATGTGCGCACCGGCTATCTGACTCAGACGACCGACTTCCAGCCGGAAAATACGCTGCGTGAAGAGATGCTGACCGTTTTCGATGAACTGCGCGGCTGGGAGCAGGAATTGAACGATCTTGGTCAGGAACTGGCTTCGCCGCGAGCAATGGCCGATGATGCTTTGCACGAGCAATTGCTGGAACGCTACGCCGAACTGCAAAGCCGCCTTGAGCACGCTGGTGGCTATACCTATGAAAATCGTGTGGAGCAGGTGCTTGATGGCCTCGGCTTCACCCGCGAGCAGCAGGAAGCGCCAGTCATGCAGTTGAGCGGCGGCCAGCAAACTCGTGCGGCGCTGGGCAAACTGCTGTTGCAGGAGCCAGACCTCCTATTGCTGGACGAGCCAACCAACCATCTTGACCTCGCGGCCCTTGAATGGTTGGAAACCTATCTGACGAGCTGGAAGGGTGCGCTGGTCATAGTGGCCCATGACCGCTACTTTCTGGACAAGACCGTCTCGCGGACTATCGAGATGGCCTTTGGGCGCATCGAGGAATATCCGGGCAACTATACCAAATATCTTGCGCTGCGTGAGGAGCGTATGGAGCGCCGGATGCGCGAATACGAGGCCCAGCAGGCGCATATCGCCCACACGGAGGAATTCATTCGCCGTTACAAGGCGGGACAGCGCAGCAAGGAGGCGCGTGGACGTCAGAAATTGCTCGACCGGTTAGAACGAGTCGAGCGCCCGCAAGATTTTCCAGAGATGCATTTCGAGTTCAGCCCGGTGGTCAATAGCGGCCAGATTGTGCTATCGACGCAGAAGCTGACCATTGGCTACCGAAATGCGCTTGCGGCAAATGGGCGGGCAGCCGAGCCGGAGACGCTGCTGCGCGTGGCTGACCTGGAATTGCTGCGCGGTGACGTTGTTGGCCTAGTTGGGCCAAACGGCTCCGGCAAGACGACGTTGCTCCGTACCATCATCGGCGAGTTGGCACCGCTTAGCGGCCAGGTTATCCCTGGTCACAACGTGCGTATCGGCTATTATTCGCAGACACACGAGGGTCTGGACCAGGAGCGAACCATTCTCGATGAGATTCTCCAGGTGACAACGCTGACTGTGGAAGGCGCTCGCAGCTTTTTGGGGCGCTTCCTCTTTTCGGGCGAAGACGTGTTCAAACCGATCAGTACGTTGAGCGGGGGCGAGCGCAGTCGCGTCGCGCTGGCAAAGCTGACGCTGCAAGGCTCCAATTTCCTGATCCTGGATGAGCCAACCAATCACCTTGACCTGCAATCGCGCCAGTTTCTCGAAGAGGTTCTGAGTGAGTTCGAGGGGACATTGCTGTTCGTCTCGCATGATCGTTACTTTATCGATAGTCTGGCGACCAAGCTCTGGGTCATTGAAGACGGTGTGTTGATTCCGTACTACGGAAACTACACCGACTATCGCACGCGCAAGCGCCCCATCGTGCTCGACATCCCAGAAGCGCCAAAATCTGGTATTAATGGCAAGGCATTGGCGACGGATGCGAGGGGTGCAAGAACCATTGCCAGGTCTACTCCCGCAAAATCGAGCAATAAAAAGGCTCCCAGAGTTAAGGTACGTACCGTAGAGGATGTCGAGCGCGATATTGAGAAAGCCGAAGAGCGCGTCAAGCTCGTTGAAGAGGCTCTTGCTGAAGCCGCCCTCAAAGCCGATGCCGCACAATTGACACAGCTTTCCGCCGACTACGAGCAAGCAAGAGCTTATGTTGACGACCTTGTAGCCGAATGGGAGCGATTGCTGGAATCAGCAAGTGAGGCGGATGGGATCAGCAAGTGAGCCGGGGAAAAGAAGGGCGGAGGCAAGCTCCGCCCCTCTTTTCGATAAACCTTATCGTTTTCGCCGCACGCCGCGAATCAGGCTGGCTATGAAGCCGCCGATGGAGAGCAGGAGCGGGGCGGCGGCTGCGACGACGAGCCAGGCGGCAAGAAAGAGAAACGGCACCAGCAGCTGAGGGTGATCCTGAATGGCCGCAATAATCCTGCCGTAAATGGATTTGATGAAATAGAGGGCGGCAAGAACGCCAACCGGAAGAATGCTGAAGAATACCGCCAGCACGACTCGACTAAAGCCGTAGAGATAGGAGCCGCGTGCGGCATTAATGCAGAGCAGTGCCAATCCCATGCTTTCCAGTACAAGGGCGAGCGCGATGGGCAGATTGGGTTGCGCAATGGGGATGGCTGCACCGGCAATACCAATGAGCAAGCCAAAGAAGGAGATGCCGAGTGCGATAAAAAACGAAACCGCCGCATCTCGTCTGAGTTCAGGGGCTTTCTGCTGGTTGCCGCTGATGTTCTGGGCCGCGACATGCCCCATAATGGAGGTTTTGATCGAGTACGTTTCGGGGTTATTGGGGTCGATTTCCAGGGAGCGTTCCACGGCTGAGAGCGCATCCTGGTAGCGTCCGACATTGGTGAGCAGGGCAGCATACATGCTCCATAAAAGGGCATTGTGTCCATCCAGCCGCATCGCCTGCTCGACAACAAGTAGTGCTTCTTGAAAACGCCCAACGGTACCAAGCAATTGCCCTTTGAGAATGAGCGCGTTCGGATCATCAGGAGTGATTTGGAGCGCCTGATCGATCATTTGTAAGGCTCCGGCAGCGTTTTGCATCTGGAGCAGCGCCTGCGCTTGCTGGAGGAGTGCCGCGCTTTGTTCCTGTCGCTGTGTCTCAACGGATGAGACAGCAGTGGCAACAGATGATGATTGTTGTGCCAGTGACCCAGCCTCTGGGAAGGGTCGCCTGCTCTGTGCCATCAGAGAGCCGGTAGTGGTTGGCGTTCTCAGAGGCGCGGAAGCGGTTTGCACTGCGGAAGCGGCAAAGCCTGGGGCGGCCTGTGAACGGGGCGACTGGGAGTCCGCTGCTGGAGCAGATGAGTTCAGCGATGGCAAAGAGGATGTTTGCCCAACCAGCACGATGTGGCCCTGTTCCTGTCCGAAGAGTTGTGGGCGTTGCTGCTCATGAAGCGAGTTGGACAGAAAGGCGTGCAGACTCTGAAGCGTCATTTGTCCTGTATCCGGGTCGCTGGCGGGGCCGCAGAGACCAACAATTGTGCGGTAGGCAAACATACCCAGATTTTTTTCTCCGGCTTCCGGCGCGAGGTCGTTGCCGCGACAGGAGCACAGGAAAAGCCTGCCGCGGCTCTGTTGAAGCGTATTCAGCAGGGGAAGGCCGAGCAGGGGTCTGGCATCGTAAGGGAATTGACGTTGCATGTTCCAGAGTTGGCCTGTCTGGAAGCAATCAAGGATGAACAGAATGTTTGCCGCCCGGCTCTGGCTCATTGCCAGACGTGCTAACGAGGGGAGATGCAAGCCCGTCGAAGGCTGTTGTGAGGAGGTATTTGCCAGGGCGAGGTAGCCTTCGCCGGTTCTTTCGTCGAGGAAGGCTTGCCCGGCAAAATAGATCAGAACCATATCACTGGAGCCAGCAACGTTGAGGCATAACTGCGTGGTGAGCGACTCTACCAGTTCGCGTGTGGCGTGCGCACCCAGCGCCATTTGCACATCTGCTGGTTGCCATTTGCCACCGCGATCATTGACCAGCCACTGAGCAATCGCCCTTGCATCGGTTTCCGCGTATTGCAAAGGACGAAAGGCAGCATCCTGATACTGGTTGACACCTACCACAAGACCTAGACGCCTACCCATACTCGATTGTCTCCTTTGCTCTCGTTCCTTACCTATTGAACACAACGAATGCATTGTACGACAACGGGAATTTCCTGGGTAGCATATAGGAAGATATGGTATAGTTTGGGGTAGATTGAGATACACATATACCTATTGAGAGGACTGAGTACCGACATGCCGCGTGTACTGGGAATTACGGGGAATATTGCCTGTGGGAAAACAAGCGTTGGACAGATGTTGCTGCAATTGGGGGCTGAGCGCTACATTGACGCCGATGCCGTCGTGCATGGGCTGTACGACAGTGGCCAACCGATCGCATTGCAGGTCGCGGAGGCATTCGGTCCCGCTGTGATGGCTCTCGATGGCAGCGTTGATCGTAAGGCGCTTGGAGCGGTCGTCTTTCGGGACGCGGAGTCTATGCGCCGCCTGGAAGGGATTGTTCACCCGGCAGTCGGCAAGGCAATGCTGCAAGAACTCTCCCATGTCAGTCCCACGGGTGTCGTGGTCATTGATGCTGTAAAACTGCTGGAAGGCGGCTCAGGCGCGTTATGTCAGAGCAAATGGCTGGTGATTTGCCCGGAAGAGCAACAACTCGCTCGCTTGATGGCGCGCAATGCCCTGAGCGAAGAGGAGGCGCGGGCGCGCCTGCGTGCGCAGCCCCCGATTGCACCGAAGCTGGCGCTGGTTGATGAGGTAATAGATAATGGTGGCTCTCTGGAACAAACGCGCCGCCAGGTTGTAGCAGCTTTCGAGCGTTTTCGCGAGCGCTTTCCTGCTTGAACAGAGGACAAATGCCTATTTTACCGGGGGCAGTGTTCGTTGACCGTTCTCAATGACCTTGTTTTGCTCATGGAAACGGTTCCAGTGGGTAAATTATCGCTTTCACCTATTGACAAGCACAACCTCAGATGCGTATAATCTGCACAATCATTACACTCTTATACAGATAACACTTCACAGGGGTAGTGATGTAACCCTCATATGCAAACGTCTTTATATATCACAGAAAATAGCTCATCTAAGCTGAGCAATTCATTCTGGAATTGGTGAGATTTAACGAGTTGCGAACGTATTATCGTATGAGGGTACACTGTTTTTTGGGGGGCGCACACCAAAAAACAAGTTCCTCAGCAACTGTGGAAGTGTGCGTGATTTTATCTGGTATTTCTGAAGGAGGCTGACTGCATTATGCGGAGAAGTTGGTCGCGTATCTTTGCCATGACGCTGGGTATTCCCCTGCTGATGGCATTCCTGGTAGCCTGTGGTTCAGGTACCACTGGCACTGGCACTGGCGGTTCAACCCCCACTGCCGGTTCAACAACCATCAAAATCGCTACTGATTTGCCGGTATCCGGTAAAGACGAGAGTAGCGGTAAGCCTGCCGAGAATGGCGCGCACCTGGCGCTTGATGAGGCGAACGCAAACCATACGATCCCCGGTTATACCCTACAGTTTGTACCGAAGGATGATGTAGGCCCCAGTGGCATCCATGATCCGGCAGTTGGCGCGCAGAATGTGACCTCACTGATTGGTGATGGTCTGGTCGCCGGTATTGTCGGACCGTTTAACAGCAACGTGGCGAAGGCGGAGATGCCTATTGCTAACCAGGGACCCATTGCCCAGATTAGCCCGGCCAATACCAACACCTGCCTGACCCAGAATACAGCGGATACCGGTTGCACCGGCTCCAATGATCTGATCTCGACTCTTCGCCCAACGGGGAAAGTTACCTACTTCCGTATCGCCACCACGGACAACCACCAGGGCGGCGTGGGTGCTGACTATCTCTACAAGACGAAGGGTTACAAGAAGGCTTACGTCATTGACGATGCTGAGACCTACGGTATTGGTATTGCCAACGCCTTCATCAAAGAGTACCAGGCAGACGGTGGTACTGTCCTCGGCCACAGCAGCGAGCCTGGCACGACGACCTCCTACCTGTCCCTGCTGACGCAGATCGCGGCGAAGCAACCTGACCTGATCTACTTTGCGGGTCTCGACTCCACTGGTGGTATTCTCGTTCGCCAGCAGATGCAGCAAGTTCCCGCTCTGAAGAATGTTGCGTATGGCGGCGGTGATGGACTTCAGACCAGCACCTTTGCCACCACCATCGGTCTGACCGGTGGCCCGGTCTATGCCACGGTCGCGACAGCGAACGCGGACATCCTGCCCTCTGCTCAGAGCTTCATCACGAAGTATAAGCAGACCTATGGTGCTGCTGCATACGGTGCGTATAGTGCGGCTGGCTATGACTGCATGAACATCATGATCCAGGCCATCAAGACGGCTCTGGCGAATGGTGCGAAAACCCCGCAAAACTCCAGCGACGCGGCAGGCGCGAAGACTTTCCGCCAGGCAGTCATCAATGCTATCCAGGGCATTTCCTACGATGGTGTTACCGGACACCAGGCATTTGATCAGAACGGTGATACAACCGATAAGGTCATCTCGGTCTATCAGCTGGCTAACGTGAACGGTAAGCCCGACTGGAAGTTCCTCACGCAGCAAACTGTGTAGTACGATTGTTGCAACTGCCAGCCAGGTAGCATTGCTACCTGGCTGGCTCGTGGATGATGCAGGGGTGTAGTCAGCATCATATGATATGGCTACCCCCTCGCTTACTGTCGCTTTCTTTCCCGGATGGTGTCAGTCTTTGCTGCTAAATTGCAAGAAAGTGGAGAGCGAGCACTTATGTCACTGTTCATACAAGAGCTGATAGTCGGGCTGGCAACGGGAGCTATCTATGCCCTCATTGCTCTGGGATACACGATGGTCTATGGTATCATCGAACTGATTAATTTCGCGCATGGCGATATTTTTATGATCGGCACCTTTGTAGCGATCAGTATTATGGGCCTCATGGGTATTACCGCAAACTCACACCCCACAGGTTTGACGCTCGTCAGCGTGTTGCTGGTATCCTGCCTCGGTGCGATGCTCGTTTGCGCCATTCTCGGCGTTGTCATGGAACGCATTGCCTACCGACCGCTGCGGAATGCGCCACGACTTGCTCCACTGATCTCTGCCATCGGCGTATCCTTAGTTCTGGAAGATATTGGCAAACTCTGGAAAGGTATTAATTTCGTTTCCTTCCCCCAAATCTTTCCGCAGATCAACTATGATATCGGTTCCGTCAACGTCACCAGTGTTAATATCCTGGTGATTGTCGTCTCTGTTCTGCTCATGCTTGGCTTACAGTGGTTAGTCACCAGAACGCGAGTGGGGCGAGCCATGCGCGCTGTAGCGCAGGATCGCGAGGCAGCAGCATTGATGGGCGTCAATGTTGATCGCATTATCGCGATTACGTTCTTCATCGGCGCTGGTCTTGCGGGAGCCGCTGGTTTCATCTATGGTCTGCAATACGGCAGCAGTATCTTCTATATCGGCTTCCAGCTTGGTCTGATCGCTTTTACCGCCGCCGTGCTGGGTGGTATTGGCAACATCGTCGGAGCGATGCTTGGTGGCATTCTCATCGGTATCATCGACGCGCTCGCTTCTCTCATTCCCGACTCGAATGCGGGAGGTATCGGTTTACCGCATGGTGGTGCGGCATGGCACGAGGCCATTATCTTTGCGATCCTTATTCTTATTCTCGTATTCCGGCCTTCGGGCTTGCTTGGACAGCAAACACCCGAAAAGGTGTAGAGGAAAAGTTTGATGAAACAGTGCAAACAGGCTTCGACAACAACGGAAGTGAGGTGATACCAGCATGGTTGCGATGGTAAGTGCAGGCGCGCTGCGACCCGCTCGTGAAACACGCTTGCTTTTAATCAAGTGGATAGTCGCTTTGCTGGTTCCACTGGCGGTTTTTACCTTCGTTTGGAGCGGCGAAGCAATCGTCAATAACGTCTTGCTCGGCATCCTTTCGCCGGCAAACACGAACTATAATATGCCAACGTTGATCCAGCTTGCAATCTTTATTGTGGTTTTCTACGCCGTAGTGCTGGCTCTGGCAGGGTACCTGGTAGCTATCGATACCGGTCGGCGCACGATGCTGGAAGTCTGGATCGATATTCTCGTCTTTGTGCTGATCCCCTTACTACTGGTCATTCAGTTGGGGCTGATTATTGGTCTGGCGGTGAGCGCCGTTATCTGGGCTATTTTCTTCTTTGCGCGCACCCAGATTCGCAAAGTGCGCCATTATACGCCGCCTCAGCCGCTGGAGAACTTGCAGGTGTTCGATGCGGAGCAGCAGAAAGCTCTTATGCAGCGGGCTGTTGCCGGCGGCTTCTGGTTTGGCGTCGTATTTGCCGTTGTTTCGCTGGTGGTCGACCTGATCTTCTTCTTCAGCGGCTCACTGCCGACCATCCTTTTAGTCTGGGTGGTTATTCGCACTATTCTGCTGCCGGTTGCAGGCTATTTCCTGGGGCAACTCAGTGGTCGACTCGCTCTGCGCCGTACTCTTGCTGCCAATGAGAAGAAAAGCAATGGAAACAATCCAGGCAGCGATGGTGGTGTGATAGATAAACAACATCAGCTGGAGCTGCTTTCCACTTCTCGCGCTCGTGAGGAAGCGAAGGATCTGGTGCCAAATGACCTGCCCCTGCGCAGTGCAGGCGCGCAGCGTTTCTTCCTGATCCTGCTGGTTGCATTCTTGCTCTTCTACCCGGTACTAGATCCTCTCTTATTTGGCTTTGGCACCGATGGTCGGTTGGCCGGTTATGGAGATGCAGGCTATTATGTTATTCTCGCCCTCGGCCTCAACATTGTGGTAGGCTTTGCTGGATTGCTTGACCTGGGATATGTCGCCTTTTTTGCCATTGGCGCGTATGTCTGGGGTATGCTTGCCTCAACACAGTTTACCGCGGTGACGAGCCTGCCGATCAACCTTAGTCTCATATCCTGGCTCTTCTGGCCTATGTTGATCGTCGCTGCCCTGATCGCTGCCCTGTGGGGAATAATACTCGGCGCACCAACATTGCGCCTACGCGGTGATTACCTGGCTATTGTCACGCTTGGTTTCGGTGAAATTGTCCCTGTGGTTTTCCTCGAAATGGACAAGTACACCAATGGGGCGAATGGTATCGTCGGCGTCCAATCGCCATCGTTTCCTGGCGTTCAATGGTCCATCATTACGCCGGCTCCCTATTACTACCTCATCCTGGCCTTGATTGGACTCACTATTCTGGCTAACGTTCGCCTGCGCGACTCGCGCCTGGGGCGTGCCTGGATTGCCATTCGAGAGGATGAAATTGCTGCTTCCTCCTCTGGTGTCAACCTCGTCAGAACAAAACTGTTCGCCTTTGCCGCAGGTGCATTTTTCTCAGGATTGGCAGGAATGTATCACGCGGCGAAGCTTGGTGGTGTGTCACCGGACAATTTCAGCTTTGGCGACTCCGTGATTTACCTGGCAATGGTGGTCATTGGAGGTATTGGCAATATCCCCGGCGTGATTGTTGGCGCACTGGTCGTCTACGCGATTAACCAGTTTATTCTGGCCCAGCTCGACACCCTGGCCGCAGACCCAACGAATGTGTTACATGCTGTTTACGCAGTCATCACCCAGGTTATTCCCGGTTTCACCTTCGGCAATATTCGAAACCTGATCTTTGGCGTCATCCTCATTCTGGTCATGATCTTCAGACCAGAGGGCCTGATTCCCAGTGCCCGGCGCAGGCGCGAATTGCGGCATGGCAATGACGAAGAGGTTGAGGTCGGTGCTTTGGATGTTGTACCTACCGCGCCCGGTTTTGAGTCGGAGGTCCATGTTGAGTAGCAATAGAGCGAGCAGGAGTTTGCGATGAGTGTTGAAAAGCCGAATCGACAAGTTGGTGATCCGCTGCTGGACTTAAGCAAGGTCACAAAGCACTTTGGTGGTCTTGCCGCTGTGCAGGATGTCGATCTCCAAATCTGGCCGCAAGAGATTATCAGTGTGATTGGTCCGAATGGTGCCGGAAAGACGACCCTCTTTAATCTGATCACTGCTATTTACCGGCCTACTTCCGGTGATGTTCGTCTGGAGGGACGATCACTTGTCGGTGTCAGCCCCGATCAGGTGGTCAAGCGTGGCATTACGCGCACGTTTCAGAATATCCGGCTTTTTAATAACATGACCGTGCTGGAAAACGTGCTGGTGGGTCAGCATACGCAGCTCAAGGGCAATGTGCTCGAATCGCTGTTCCGGGTTCCTCGTGTTGTTCGCGAGGAGCAGGATGCCCGTAAGCGGGCGATAGAACTGCTGAGTTTCTTCGGTACTGAACTGATTGAACGGCAGGAGGAGTACGTTATTAACCTCTCATATGCAGATCGGCGGCGAGTCGAAGTTGCGCGAGCGCTGGGCGCGAACCCGAAATTGCTCCTGCTGGACGAGCCAACGGCGGGTATGAATGAGGCGGAGACGTTGGAGGCGGTGAAGTATGTGCGCCGCCTGCGCGATGAGTTGGGGCTGACAATCCTGCTTATCGAGCACAAACTGGCCGTCACAATGGGTATGTCCGACCGCATTTCCGTCCTTGACTACGGACGAAAGATTGCCGAAGGTCTCCCGGAAGAGGTGCGCAACAATCCGCGAGTGATTGAGGCATACCTGGGCAAATCGGCGGTAGCAGACTAGCGATGTAATGTTGTAAGGCTTTCTCATGGTCTATGCCATGACATTCGAAATAGACCTGCTCGTTCTTAACAGCTAAAACAACAGATAGGCCTACGGCGTAGGAGGAAAACCGGGGATGGCGAATGAAAATCAATCTCCCGCAACGTATACAGAGGATGCAGTAGCCAAAACAGGCGCTGCCATGTTGCAACTGTCTGGTATAAACACCTTTTATGGTCCCAGCCAGGTGCTGCATGATGTTTCGCTTCAGGTGAATAGGGGCGAGATTGTCTGTTTGCTGGGCGCAAACGCGGCAGGCAAGACGACCACCATGAAAACCATTTTCGGGCTGGTACGCCCACGTAGCGGCTCCATTCGCTTCGAGGGACAGCCGATAGAGCGCAAACTACCCGGCGATATTGTACGCTCTGGTATGGCTCTGGTGCCGGAAGCGCGCCGTATTTTCTCGCGCATGTCGGTATTGGAAAACCTGGAAATGGGCGCGTTCATTCGCAGTAACCGGGCGGAAATCAAGCAAGATATCGATCATGTCTGCCAGATTTTTCCCCGCCTCCAGGAGCGACTCAAGCAAATTGCCGGTACCATGTCCGGTGGTGAGCAGCAGATGCTGGCTATGGGACGGGCGTTGATGTCTCGCCCCCGCATGATCTGTATGGACGAGCCATCAATGGGTCTCTCGCCCATTCTGGTGGAGACGGTGTTTGACACCGTTGTGCGCATCCGCCAGGAAGGCGTGACCATCTTCCTCGTCGAGCAAAATGCTTCGATGGCGCTCAGCCTGGCCGACCGTGGCTATGTCTTGCAGACCGGCAAAATTGTGCTGAGTGATACCGCCGCGAACTTGCTTACCAATGACCTGGTGCGCCAGGCCTATCTTGGCGGTGCATAAGCCTGATAAACAATAGCAGAAGGCAGGCAGGCACAAGTTCTATTCTTGTGCTTGCCTGCCTTCTGCTATTTCCTGTCCAGCTTACGATGCAATTCTGTGATGCGCTGATTCACTTCGGCCAGCGTCGTTACTCGCAGGTCCTCCATGTCTTCGCGCAGACTTTCCAGGCGCTCCAATAGCTCCATATCATCGAATTCTTCCTGATCGAATTGCTCTTCGTCGAATTCGTTGTCATTTGATCTGGATTGTCTTTTGCCATCCATCCGAAAATCCTCCTATATACCGATGCATTGTTCTCGTTGATATTGTACAATGTTTCGTGGTGCCAGAATAGATTTTCCCACTTTCTACCCATCAGGAGGAAACCTCGCTTGAAAATTTTGATGCTCGGCGGTACCGTCTTTCTTGGTCGCCACCTCGTTGAGTCAGCCCTTGCCAGGGGACATGAAGTTACGCTGTTCAATCGCGGACAGCACAATGCCGACTTATTCCCGGAGGTCGAGAAGTTGCGCGGTGACCGCAACGGCGATCTTTCCGCTCTGCAAAACAGGCATTGGGACGCCGCCATCGATACCAGTGGCTATTTCCCGCGTGTTGTGCGAGCCTCCGCCGAGCTGCTAGCTGCTGCCATTGACCATTACACCTTCATCTCGAGCATCTCCGTCTATGCGGATTTTACGAAGATGAATATGGATGAGAGCTCGCCCCTGGCTACCATGCCGGACGAGAACGTGGAGGAGATTACGGCTGAGACATATGGGCCGCTCAAAGCTCTGTGTGAGCAAGCGGTGGAACAGGCGCTGGCGGGCCGCGTCCTGAACGTCCGACCTGGCTTCATTGTTGGCCCCATGGATCCCACCGACCGCTTTACCTACTGGCCATACCGTGTCGCGCAGGGCGGCGAGATGCTGGCCCCAGGACGACCAGAGCAGCCTATCCAGTTTATCGATGTGCGCGACCTCGCTTCCTGGATCGTCCGTATGGTCGAAGACCGGCAAACGGGTACCTACAATGCGACCGGGCCAGATTACACCCTGACCACACAGGATTTGCTCGAAACCTGTAGGAAGGTTAGCGGCAGCAATACTCGTTTTGTCTGGGTGAGCGAAGCGTTTCTCAACCGGCACGAGGTGGAGTTGCCCATCTGGGTACCGGAGACGGAAGCTGGCGCGGCAACCGTCAACTGCAATAGAGCCTTCGAGGCCGGTCTGGTTTTCCGCCCGCTCAGCAGCACTGTGCGCGATACG
>DASTKE010000713.1:0-3489 GCA_035716105.1 Ktedonobacteraceae bacterium
CAACTGGACATTTTTCCCCAGCACGCTCCATTTCGAGAATATTCAGGAACTCCTGACCGATCCAGACGTTCCGTTTCTGGATGGCATGACGAATTCCGCCCTGATCGCCATTTTGCAGACGATAGGGCAAATCTTCATTTGTGCTATCGCTGCTTACGGCCTTGCCCGCATCCCCTATCGCTGGTCGAATCTGGTGTTCTACGCTATCCTGGTGACGCTGATGATCCCTTTCGCGGTGATCTATGTGCCGGTCTATGTGATTGTCTCGTACCTGGGCTGGGTGAGCACACTGCAAGGTCTGGTTGTACCCGGCCTGTTCAGCGGCTTCACCACCTTCCTGTTCCGCCAATTCTTCCTCAGCTTTCCGCGTGAATTGGAGGAAGCCGGGCGCGTGGATGGTCTGGGCTACTGGGGTGTCTTCTGGCGCATTGTCGTCCCGAACTCCTACGGCATCATTGCCGCTCTCAGCGTAATTACCTTCATCGCCAGTTGGAACTCATTCCTCTGGCCGCTAGTGATTGGTCAGGACCCGTCGGCCTGGACAGTGCAGGTAGTGCTCTCCAACTTCCTGAATGCCCAGGTGCTCAACCTGCACGAACTGTTCATCGGCGCGGCCATCGCTATCTTGCCATTGATGATTATCTTCTTCCTCTTGCAGCGCTACATCGTCGAAGGCTACAAGCAGAGCGGCTTGAAAGGCTAAAACATACGAAAAGAGCACAGAACGCAGCGCGTTCTGTGCTCTTTTCGTATGTCAGGATTGTGCGACTTTGAGATTGTGGGTCGCGCCCGCTATCATGCTGGAAACATCAGTTGTGACGCTGATGAGGTGAAAGCCCTCGCGAACTCGTTGGGCGGCGGCTTCTCCATTGCTGCTGAAGATACCGAGCGCCAGGTTGTGTTGCTGTGCCACTGCTTTGATGCGCTGCAGCGCCTCCACAAATTTAGGTTCCGCTCCCTCTGAACTGGCGGGCAAACCAAGCTGGGCATGAAGATCATTTGGCCCGACGAAAAGGAAGTCCAACCCTGGCACGCTGGCAATCTCCTCCACGTTTGCCAGTCCAGGCGCGCTCTCAATCTGGACTCCTACCAGAATCTCGCGATTCGCCATCTGCGCATAGCTGCTCCAATCGCTCAGCCCGAAGCCATATGGCCCAAATACGCCGCCAATGCTGCGCATCCCTTCGGGAGGATATTTCGAGCAATACACGGCCTGCTGCGCCTCTTGCGCCGTATTCACCATTGGCGCGATGACGCCCCACGCGCCCGCGTCCAGCGCCCACTTGAACCATTCCACGCCATTGTTTGGCAGCCTCACCAAAGGTGCGCTTGTTCCCGCGTCGACAATCACGCCGACCATATCGGCCAGCAATGTTGGATTCTGGGCTGTATGCTCCGCGTCAACCACCAGCCAGTCGAAGCCCAGCCGCGCCATCACCCGCGCGGACTCTCGACTCGGCAGACTCAGCCACGCACCCAGACTCGGCTCACCCCTTTTCAGCTTTTCCCTCACATGGTTCGTTCGCAATATCCTGCTCTCTTTCTATCGCCGGGAAACCAGCCACGCCCCGGCACACCCAGATTATAGCATTCTTTCCCGGAGAACCAGCGGGCAACGAGCAGGTATTTCTTCTAGAACATCGGTCAAGTCATCGAAACGTGAACGGCTCAGAAGGGTCAAGCCATGTCATTCTGAGCGCAGCGAAGAATCCGCTCCTGGCCGGCAAAGATTCTTCGCTGCGCTCAGAATGACATGGCTTGACCGGTGCTCTAGCCATTCATGATGGTGTCTGAAGCCCTATCAAAGACTCAGGTTCTTCTTGAGTCGCATTTCTATGCCGATTCCGCTCGTCTCGATTTCGCCTCCGCCGAAGGCGCTCTCGGCGGCGAGGCGCTCAAACTGCTCCTTTGTGTAGGCGCGCCGTCGGAGCATCGTCAAGGACTGTCCTGTCATGAAGGCGTTCACAGGGTTGAGTCGCATCGCACTCACCTCTTCGCGAATCGTCGCATCAGTGGCATCTTTCCACATATCCTGGATCACCGCCATCCCTCCATTGCGCAGCACCCGGTGCATCTCGTTGATAGCCTCCAGAGGTCGACTGAAGTTCTTGAAGGCGGCCTGGCAGATGATCAGGTCGAAGGATTCTTCGGCGAAGGGCATGCGGGATGCGTCGCCCTGCTGGAAGTGTACGCTCACTCCCGCCTGCCTGGCGTTCTCTCTGGCGATCCCCACGAATGTATGGCTGATATCCAGCCCGGTCACGTGGAGCCGGTTGATTCGAGCCATTTCGATGGCGAAGTAGCCGGGTCCCGGTGCCACCTCAAGCACGTCCGCGCCATCCGGCAAACTTCCGGTGAGTTGCGCTGCCTGCTTCCTCCACTCCTCAATCTGGCTCCCGGAGCGACGAATCTTCGCGTACCAGCGTGCCACAAACCCTTCCATCGCAGGCCCTTTGTAGCCTTTCTGTTGCCTATTGGTCGTTTGCATCTCATTTCCCTCATTTCAAAACGGTTTTGCTCACACTATCCGGTATACAACATAAGAGATTCTCGACCAGTCTGTGTCATTCCTCCTCTGCTTTCGCCTGGGGTTCGTTGTGTTCCTGCTCTGCTGCCGCACGATGGAAGGACGACCACTCGGCGACGCCCTCCAGCGTACCGGCCCTGATCTCTTCGGCCAGTGTGCGCGTCCAACTCAGTTCAGCCTCAAGTATCGCTATCAGGTATTCGCCCTCGATGAGATTCAGTCGCTGCACTCCACTCTGGTTGGCACGTTGCAGCAGTGCGCGCCTCTGAGATATCTCTATCTCCAGCAGGTCGCATCGTTGCGCGAGGAGAGCGACAGCATCCTCTGGCGGCAGTACGGGAAGGAGCGAGATCCCGGCCTCGAACTGCGTGTATTCTTTGATCGGCCTGCTGATGAGTTCGCTGATCCAGTCGAGAAGCTCCATGCGACCAGCATCGGTCAGGCGATAGACGGTACGTTCGGGGCGACGACCTGCACGCTCCGTCTCCTGCGCGATGATGAGTCCGTGCTTCTGTAGCGCCTCAACCACCGTATACAACGCACCGTAGTTGAGCTTGATGCTCTGATCCTTGCCCCGCTCGCGCATGGTTGTGGCCATCTCATAGGGATGCATCGGATGTTCCGTCAGGCAGGCCAGCACCGCCAGCGCGAGCGGATTATTCACTTTGCGCTTCGTCATCGGCCCTCTCCTTACGGGATATTCATTACAATAATATACGTCAACGATTATTCATTTCAGATTATCCTGCTACGAGTATATAAGATAGCTTATCGGTTGTCAAGTGTTCGTTGCTGGCGTTTGTGACCCCTCTGGTTTCTCTATTAGCTCATAGTTCGCGTCCCATCTGTTCAGTACCGCCTGGCGCGAACAGGACGACATCCGGCTGTTATATAATAAAGTCTGGAAGGGAGCGCATGTATGCAAGAGAGACATCTTTCACTTCATCCACGCCCACAACTTA
>DASTKE010000714.1:0-2983 GCA_035716105.1 Ktedonobacteraceae bacterium
GGTACAAGCCAACCTACAAAGGACGCGGGCGAGCACAAGGCATCGCCCCTACGAAGTTCCCGCGAGGGCATAGAGGTACGCGAGAACCTCTGCTCATAGTGTACGTTGCTGAGGACGAAAGTACATCCGTAGAAAAACGTGCTGGCGATACGTATGTATGCTGAGACGGGAAGAAAAAGCGGAAGGACTCAGCAAGTCGCTGAGTCCTTCCGCTTTTTCTCTGCCTGTTTACAGGCGATGTGTTAGCAATATGACTCCGTGAGGCTCTGCTCGGAGGCTCCGGTGGCACTGTTGCTGCCGACGGCCCAGATTTTCGTGACCTGGGGAACGCGGTCGGTGGCGTAGAAGGCGTTGTTGCCCGTGCCGGGGTTCAGGCTGGCAACTGTTGTCCAGGCGGTGCCATCCCAGTGCATGGACAGCGTCTGGCTGAGTCCGCTGGTGCCATCGACGTAGTAGCCTACCGCCCATACGCTGGTCAGTGACAGTGGTGCCAGTCCGGTCAGAGAGACAGAAGTGGCCCCTGTGGGACTTGGGCTGGCGAGGATAGCCCACGTTCTACCGTCCCAGTGCTCGATCAGCGTGTGTGGAGCGCTGTTTCGGATATCAGAGCCGACCGCCCACATCTGGTCGAGGCCCGGTACGTTGATGATCGTTGTCAGAATGCTGTTGCCTGCATCGCCGTTCGGGCTGGCGACAACCTGCCAGGTCTGGTTGAGATAGCGCTCTGTCAGCGTGTGATCAAAGCCAGTGCTGGAATTGGTGAAGTAGCCAGCGACCCAGATCTTGTTGGCGGCATGAGCCGAAATGGAGGTCAGCACGTTGGAGGCTTTGCCGGGGTTCGCGCTGGCGACCACGCTCCAGGCGGTGCCATTCCAGTGCTCGATCAGCGTCTGATCGAAGCCGGTGGTGGAATCAACGTAGTAGCCCGCGGCCCAGATGTTATTCTGAGTAACAGTCGTTATGCTGGTGAGGTAGTTATTGCCGGTGCCAACGTTCGCGCTGGCGACCACGTTCCACGTGGTACCATTCCAGCGCTCGGTCAGCGTCTGGCTGAGTCCGCTGATGGGATCGGTGGTGTAGCCAACCGCCCACAGTCGCGTTGTTTTAGGAATCACGACCAACCCGGTCAAGACGTTATTCGTGGCAAGCGTGGCACCGGGGAAAACAGTCCAGCCTGTACCGTTCCACTGCTCCGTCAAGGCTTGTTTGAAGCCGGTGTTTGGGTCAACATAGTACCCTACCGACCAGACATTTTTAGCGGAAACCACCGCTATCGCGTTCAGCACATTATCAGTCGTTGTTGTTGCATTGCTGCTGGCTATCGTGCTCCAGGCACCGCAGGTAACAGATGGCTTACTGCTGGAGGTACCGACTGCATGTGTCGCCAGACGAGCTGTGCCAAGCACGGCCAGGCCGATAACCAGGAGCGACAGCAGCGGGATACCAATATATTTGCTGTACCGGGAAAAGAAATGCATTGCGCAACCTCTCTTTCTCAAAACCAATCCACACCCCCAGGGATTGAGTTGGTGTATGCGAAAATATCCATGTACCAATCCTCAATCCCTACTGAGATACATATATGAGGAAATTGTAGAGAAATACCAGAAGCGCGGGAAGGGGCAAACGGTTATCATCTGGTTGAGATGTGGTTATGATTTTGCTGTGAAAGCGTAGATTTTCTTTTTTCGCCGTTATAGCAACGAAAAAAAGAAAATCTACGCTTTCACAGCAAAGGGCGAAGCCTATTTTTGCTCGTAAAATGCGACGATGCCAGTGGCGAACTGGATGACGCTCTGGCGGAGTTCGGGTGGAGCGAGCACCTCGACATCGGTTCCCAGGCCGAGCACACGAGTGCGTGCCGTCTCGAACGACTCGAAGAAGAGCGTCAGAGTAATCCAGCCCCCGGCGTCGGGTGGCGCGGCCTGATCGATGAGGGTGGTGATGCCCTCGCCAAAGATGAAGGGCAGTTCGGAGATGATATCGGGGGCGAAGCGCAAGGTGGTGCGGTAGCGCAGCCATGTTGACTCGAAGTGGCGGCTGGCTTCATTCCAATATGAGGCGAGGTCGAAGCTTTCGGAGCGCGCAAAGAACTCGCCGGTGGGTTCGGCTCCCTGGATGCGCGAGACGCGGAAGACACGCAATTCGCCGTCAGGAACAGCTGCCACCAGGTACCAGATGGTGGCTTTGGCAACCAGGCCGAGCGGCTCGACGACGCGCTCCGAAACCTCGCCTCCCGTTTTGCGGTAAATCAAGCGCAGCTTCCTATCCTGCCAGACAGCTTCCATGATAGTGCGCAGGTGAGGCACCGTCTCCTCGGAATAGCTCCATGCCGCCGCGTCCAGGTGGATAAGCTGGCGGGCGCGCTCGATGTTGCGCTGGTGGGCCTGGGGCAGCGCGGCCAGCAGCTTGAGCAGCGCCGCCTCCAACGCCTGGCCCAGACCTAGATCGGTCAATGGAGCTGGAACTCCGGACATGAAGAGCGTGCGTACCTCCGTCTCGGTTAGCCCGGTCAGGCCCGTGCGGTAGCCCTCGGCCAGCACGCAGCCGCCTCCCGGCCCGCGCTCCGTGTAGACGGGAACACCGGCCATGCCCAGCGCTTCCAGATCACGGTAAATTGTTCGCTCCGAAACTTCCAGCCGCTGCGCCAGCTCTCTGGCCGTGATATGCCCCCGTGTTTGCAGCAGCATCATGATCGAAAGCAGCCGGTCAGCACGCATAACATCCACCTCCGTCTGTCTGTTTGTGGAACATTTGTGTTCCCTTCAAAGCATACCACAAATCATGACAGTGGGTGTCAGGTATAGTATGGTACACTTGTTTATGTAAAAGAACTTTCCTCAGGACACCCGCGTGGGGCTGACACGGGGAGGTTTTTGGGGAAGGCAAGAAAAGCAGCCGAAAGGAGGCAAAAGAAGAGCAAGTCGTCATGACTGTGTGCTATCATAGGGAAAACCCTTCTTGAGTTCCGTATGAGGAGCAA
>DASTKE010000715.1:0-10267 GCA_035716105.1 Ktedonobacteraceae bacterium
AGTTGCGCCAGATCGGGCAAGGGGTCGGCGTTTTGGCCCATACGTACCCCTGCATCCACCACAATCCATTGATCCGCCAGTTGTATCGCGATACAACTGGCCCCCACACTACTTGCGCCGCCTAAAAAGGCCACCTGCATAAGTGCTGACTCCTCTTCTCAGACTCTCTACTTGAGGTACTTATCAAACCAATCCAAAATCAGTTGCAAGCGCTGCTTGCGCAGCTTTGGATGACCGCCGCGAGAGAGGCCGTGACTCTGGCCCTCGAAGCGTACGAACTGGACATCGCGCCCAAGCCACTTGAGGGCAGCAAAAAGCTGTTCCGCCTGCTCGATATTGCAGCGCAGGTCTTGCTCGCTGTGCAGAATCAGCAACGGCGTGTGCATATTTTTGACATACTTGATGGGCGACATCTGCATGTAGCGCTCCAGGTCATCCCAGGGCGTGGTATCCATTTCGTCGTCGGCAAAGACCCAGCCGAAATCGCTGCTGCCGAAGTCGGAGGCCAGGTTGACAACGCTGCGCTGTGTGACGGCGGCTTTGAAGCGGTCGTTATGGCCGATCAGCCAGTTGGTCATGAAACCACCGTAGCTGCCACCCGTAACGCCCATGCGCTGCTCGTCGATGTAGCCCTTTGCAAGCAGCGCATCGACACCCGCCATGATATCCAGCGAATCCTTCTCACCCCAGGCACCACGTACCGCCAGGGCGAAATCACGTCCATAGCCGATGCTGCCGCGTGGATTGGAGTAGAACACCACGTAGCCAGCGGCGGTCAGCAATTGCATCTCATGAAAGAAGCCGTAGCCGTATTGCGTCGCCGGGCCACCGTGAATCTCGACAATCAACGGATATTTTTTCGAGGGGTCGAAATCTCGTGGCTTGAGTATCCAGCCATCCATCGGCCAGCCTTCATAGCCGGTATAGGGCATGTATTCTGGATACGACAGCGCCAGTTCCTCGAAGAGTTCGTCATTGAAGCCGGTGAGGCGGTGGAGTTCGCCCGGAGTCGAGAGAGAGCAGACATACACCTCGACCGGGTGCGTGGCATTGCCCAGCAGCAGCGCTAGCTTATCACCCTGCGCGTCGGCGCTGAAGTCGCGTACATGCACGGCCCCCGGTGTGAGCGTTTCTGGCTGTGTTCCCGCGCCGCTTACGGGAATAGAGTAGATACGCGAGGCCCCGCGATGCGAGACCAGCACATAGAGCGCCTTATCGTCGGCGGACCAGACAGGCTGGGGCATGAGGTGATCGTCGCCCATATCGCTGTTCGTCCAGTCCATGCCGCTGCCCTCAAAATCGGGTGTCAGATTGGTGGCCGCAACCTCGGTACTGTTGGCGGCAATGGTATAGAGGTCGGTGTGACCAGCGGAGCGAAGCTTGGTCGTGGCTAAGAAAGCAATGGTTTTGCCGTCACGTGACCAGGAAGGCACACCGCAAGCAAGCGAGCCATTGGTGACGCGGCGCAGGTCTCCGGCCTTGCCATCATGCAGCGCCAGTGTATAGATATCTGGGGCAGGCAGACGCCAGCGATCCTCTTCCCGGCTGGAGGCAAATGCGATGGTCGAGCCATCAGGCGACCACGCAGGCTCGTTGTCGTCCCAGTCGCCATCGGTGAGTTGCTGTGGTTCGCCGCCCGAAACATCCACGAGGAAAAGGTGCGAACGCCGCTCGTAGATGTAGCCGACGCCATCGAGCCGGTACCAGAGCCGATCGATGACACGCGCTTTGGGCAGCGGCTTGCCATCCTCAGTCTCTTCATCCGCCGGGCCAACCTGCGCGCTAAACAGCAGTCGCTTGCCGTCCGGCGACCAGACGGGATTCGAGGCCCCGTGCTGCATAAAGGTAAGCTGCTGCGCCTCACCACCATCGGCGGGGATGAGCCAGACCTGCGGCTTGCCC
Organism: Ktedonobacteraceae bacterium; assembly: GCA_035716105.1. Lineage (GTDB taxonomy): Bacteria > Chloroflexota > Ktedonobacteria > Ktedonobacterales > Ktedonobacteraceae > CADDYT01. Next base: position 1,903 of record DASTKE010000715.1, read on the forward strand.
TTGCCATGCTGCTTCTGCTCTTTCTCGTCTTTGCCAGTCGGTTCGCCCTCGCGGTCGGTTACGAAGGCCAGCCAGCGTCCATCCGGCGACCATGCCGGGCTGCTTGCCTTCGCAGTGCCGGTCGTAAAGCGCCGCGCCTCGCCGCCAGCGCTGGGAACCACCCAGATAGATGAGCGATATTCGTGCTTGTGTTCATCAATGGTGGTGACAACAAAGGCCACGCGTTGCCCATCCAGCGACATACGCGGCTGGCCCACAAATTTGATGCGGTATAAATCTTCGATGGTTATTGATCGCGACATTGCTTATTACTCCACATTCTCTAGTATCTGTTTCCTGGCTCCGGCACCCGAACCGTTATATGACGATACTTTGTTCCACCCATTATACTCTGTTAACCCTTCTGTCGCAACAGAAGAAACCGAGGATTCTCCCCCTCTGGAAGAGTCGTAGGGGTGATGCCTTGTGCTCACCCGCGTCCGGGATCCCGAACGGCGGGTGAGCACAAGGCATCACCCCTACGACTTCCCGTCCCGGATACAGAAGAAACTGAGGATTCGAGTGTTATTCCAGCGTAATTGTCTGGCGTATGGTGCCTGCACGCGGTGAGCGCACCTCTAACGTGACCTGCGAACCGGGCGCTGCCTTGAGCACCCATTCTGCTTTGCGGCGGTTATCGGTCGGTGAGGCACTGCTCCACCATGACCAGATTTTGTTGGAGCGGCCCTCAAGCTGGCCCAATTTCTGGCGACTCTCCCCGCTGACGAGGCTCACACCCTCCGGCAATGACCACTCAACCTCTAGCGGGCGTACATCTTTGCGTTCCAATGCCCGTTTGCTTGTGTAGGTGGGCAGGAAGCCGTTATTCTCGACGACAGCCACTACAGAATAGATGTCGTTGCCCTGGCGCTCAACTTTGAGGGTACTGATGCTGAGATACGGGCAGAGAGCGGCATGGGCCAGGGTGAAGCGGCTGTGCTTCTCACACATCTCCGGCAGGTACTTGAGCGGCGCGTTCTGCTCGTAGAGCTTAAATTTCCAACCACCAATCTCAACGAGACCTAACTGTGGATGTTCAAATGGCTGCCAATCCTGGAAAGCTTCGCCCTCCATAACCTCGTCGTTCCACTTCATCAGCTTGAGATCATCTTCTTCCGGGTGCCAGCGTATCCAGGCAATGAAATCACGCGGGCCGATGCCTGCTGTAGTGGGCATATCCCAGAGTTCCGTAGTGAAGCCGAACCAGCCATGATGATCGAAGCCGAAATCATCCATCGCACCGTGCATCACCTCTTTTGGATAGTAACGGAAACCGTGATAGACGGAGACGCTTGGATAGCCTGTGATCTCTGTACCGCGCTCAGCGATCAGCTTGTAGACATCCAGGTCCTCGGTATGCATATTCTCGTCCGGCTGCGTGCCGTAAGGACGCAGGATCACGCCGCCGGTGGTGTGATAGGTCAGCAGGCCGTTGATGTTGGTGTGCGTGCGCCAGAATTCGGCCTCGGCGCGGGTCTCCGGCTCGGAAAAAGGATAGGGGCCAGCGCCATGTTCTGTTCCCTCCGGTGCCCATTCGTAAGGATAGTTGCGGTTGATATCGAGACCCTCACGCGGCGGCGCGATGGGAATGGTATACCCATCGTAATTGCGAATCAGGCCCTCGGTTACAACGTGATAATATTCAGCGCCCTCCTCGTCAATGCCCCGACGGCGCATAACGCGGGAGTCTTTCTCAGAAGGCTTCCAGGCACCGTTTGGATCCTTGATGCGCATATCGAGAATCGCGCCATCGCCGTTGATATCCTCCTGGTATAACCCATCCTGATCTCGATCATAGGGGTAGAGACGAGTGCTGCTGCGCAAGGAATAGGGCGTAGTGAGATAACGTTCCGCGCCATCAACACTCAGACGAGGCAAGACATAGATGGCAACACGATCCAGTACGCGGGTGATCTGCTCATCATTCCCATACTTTGTAAGATAGGACCAGATGGTGTAGAGCGCGAGGGTTGACCCCGTCACTTCGCCCGCGTGGGTATTGCCGTCGATCCAGTAGGCGGGCTTTTCCAGAGCCGGGCCGGTCTTCTGGTTAGTCAGCGTGATCAACCAGAGTTCGCGGCCCTCGTAGCTTTTGCCGATAGATTCGAGTTGTGCCAGCGATGGATACTGCTCCACCAGATCGCGCAAAATGGTGGTGAGCACGTCGTAGGTGTAGTAGGAGAGTATGCCCTGTTCCGGCTGAAATTGCTGGTGAACAATGGGTTGCGGCATGGAAAGATTACCCCATTTCTAGCAGAGAAAGAGGGGCGCAAAGAGCGTGGCCCTTTGCGCCTCAATACGGTCTGTATGACTACGTGCTTAGCGGCGACGACGACTGCTGCGCCGCTCATGCTCCAGAGCGATATCGAGCGTCTCATGGAGTCTTTCAAAATCATCGACATCGAGTTGGAGTTCGACGGCGGGCAGGTCATCGGGCCGCGTGCGACCCTCCTCAAAGAGTTGGAGCATCATCACCAGTTCAACCTCGCGCTCGCCGCTGTCCTCCTCCTCGTCTTCATCATCCTCGGCATCGATTTCCGCCTGGACAAACTCGATCTTTGTGCGTCCGCAGCGAAAACGCCCGGATATTTTCAGCGCGTCGGTGGAAAGTTCCTCGGCCAGTTCACGCACCACCGCCATCATCTGCAAGAAAGCGTCCTGGAGTTGCTCTATCGCGTCCTCCTCGTCCACCGGCACTTCGAGGTCGGACGCCAGTTCACCGGTAATATTCTCGCCTGGATTCTCGGCGGGAGCAGTGCCGCTTCCCTCCGGCAGGCGCTGGCGCGCCAGCTCATTCAGCCGTTCAAGCGCCTGCGCAAACGAGGGTGAAAACGCGCTGCTGCTTTCGCGCTCCGGTGCCTTGCTGGATGTGCCGTTTTCCAGTTCCTCATCGCTCAAATCCTCGTCTTGCTCATCATCATCACTCACGTCAACATCCAGGCCGACCGCAGCCTCTACCATCAGAATCTGCTCGTGAAGCTGTTCGGCTACTTCCCGTGTAAAGTACGTCAATACCCTGGCCTGCCGTGAGGCGGCAAGCAGTTGAAATGCTGGCCAATCCCGAAAACGATCTTTACTGCGTAAGTAGTTTATCTCTACCATTCCCAACGTGTCCAGCCGCAGCGAAAGCTCCATTGACTCCTCCTCCTGCCCAGAATGAACCGGCTGCGACGTCGCTTTCTGACGTACACGCCAGATCTTCTATGCAATCAAATGTAGTATTATTAAGCACAAGAGATACCTTATGCTGTGCTTTTCCTCTTCTTTTGTCGCAGAAAATAGTACCCTGTATAGCATAAGACAAAAAGAAATCAGGGATATCAGAGAAGCATTGATTCCATGACCACAGGGATATCCCCATCGGAATACCACATCATGATACCACAACAGAGGGCATTTCGCACGAGGAAAAAAGGAAAAAGAAGAGCACGAAGAGGGCGTGCGCGCACGCCCTCTTCGTGCTCTTCTTTTCTATTACTCCCAGTGTGCCCAGGCTACTTGAATGCGGCGACGTGCAAGGCTCAGACCGGTGGCAATCACAAGCAGTAGTGCGCCCAGCAGCGTCAAGGCCAGTGAGGTTGGAATGCCAAGCGCTGGTAAGAAGAGCGCGTGCAAGGCACCAACCACCAACAGCCCCGCGCCGCTGAGTACGAAGACACGCATACGCACGCCAATGCCCAGCATGAGCAAGGCCAGCGACTCACCCACCAGCACCCCCGTGTAGAGGAGATTCGTATTCTCGCCGCTAAAACTGAGCCAGAGCGTTGGCAACAGGAGTAAGAGCGCGCCCGCGAGTGAGAATAGTTGCGCGGCCCGGTGGCGCGTGGACTGAGAAAGCGTCTCGTCCCGGCTCAGTAATGGAGCGATCACGATGAGGAACGTGGCAGGAGCCAGCGTGAGCAGGTCGAGGTTCATCTGATGAAAGGCGAGCAATTCCCAGGAAATCACCAGTGATGCAAGCAGGCCGCTCGCATAGCTCCACCAGCTTCGCACACCCGGCGCGGTTTGCAAGCGTCCATACCAGAACAGCAGCAGCGCCAGCACGAGCAGCGCTCCGGCTCCCGTGTGAGCAAGCCATCCCCCGTTTGCAGAAAGGCCACCTTGTAGGATAATGGCTAACACCACGATCACCTGACCTCCCAGACCGAGCACATGGGCCATGCGCACCGCGGACGACCATCGTCGTCCAGCAGGCGTTACCAGCTTCCAGACGAACTGGGAAGCAAAGAGCAGCACGCAGAGCAGGCTGTAGGCAATCATCATCGGTACCTGCGACAATGGTGGTTGCCATTGCCAGATGGTCCAGGCACCGAGCAGAGCGGGAAAAACCAGCCACTCCGGGACACGCTCCACCAGCATCACAATGAAGGCCAGCAAGGTGAAAGCCAGCAGTACCCACGTCACAACCACTCCATGATGCTGGGCAACACCCGTGTTACCGGCCATTATCGCACCGAGCATAGCAACGATATATAGTGGTAGCGCCCAATCTCTACCCACTAACCGGCTGACGCTCACCGCCAGCACGGTCGCTGCCGCAGTCAGCACCAACAACACCCAGAACGAGTTATCGGGGAATAACAAGGCGGCAATGGCAAAACCAATTCCCGGCCTCAGCCAGGATTTCTTGCCTGACAACGCTGCCGCCACGTACCATACACCTGCCAGAGCCGCTACCTCGATAGCGACCGGAAAGGGTACAGCGAACCAGTTCTGCACCGTGCTGGAAGACGTAGAGGCATCCAGCAGTGAGATCAATATGCCATAGAGCAATCCGATAGAGAAAACGGGCCATTCCCACGCCAGAACGATGCGCCGCCTGGTTGGATTTCCTGCTGGCGCGGCATTCCGCTTCTGCGTTACAAAACGATAGGCAACGACTGAGGCAAAGGGCAGCAACAGCGCGACCACCAACAGAATGCGAGGGCGTGACAGGAGCAGGGGGGAAGCCAGCAGAGCCAGCATAAACGGCAGCACAAGCCAGCCCCGTCGCTGCTGGTAGAGCAGCACACCATACAGAAGTGCGGCAAAGAAGAGCAGCAGGCCAATGATGGCATCGGCGCTCTGACTCAAACTCAGGAACAGCGTCAACGCAATCTCGCTCAGAGCCAGCACATCAAGGGGATTGGCCCAGGCTGTGCCGACGCGCTGGCGTACTATGCCCGCCCCCACTACCAGTAAAACCGCCAGACCCGCGAGAGCCAGGACCGGCGCAATGTTCAATGCCAGCACGCTCACCGCGTAGAGCCAGTTGAGCAGAAGGCCACTCAATAGCAAAAGCCAGCACCAACGGGCCCGCGCTTTCACAGGCGTGCGACTCAACCCGGCGCGGTACAGCGTCACACTGATCGTCAAAAGCAAGCCAGGAGCTACAGCGAGCAGTTCCAGCGCGATATTGCCGGAAAAGTGGAACGGCAGGAAATCACTGCTGGTAGGTCCTGGATATGCTCTTTGCAGCAGTTGCAGTGGCAACTGGGGCAGGGCAATAACCGGCACAATACCCACTAGCACAAGCGCCAGTGTATCCAGACCGAGACCCCGATTGCCGAAACGGGCGAGCAAGGCGGGAGCGAAACGGCTCAGGCCATGATAGAGCAGGGCCACACCTGTCAGCGCCAGGACATAGCCAACCTGCTGGAAAGAGAGGGCGTAGCAGCAAGCCAGTACGCAGGCCAGGAACAGGTAGGCGACGCTGAGCAGCCAGCGCCAACGCTTTGTCAGCCAGAGCGCCAGGCTGTCCCAGAGCAGCAAAAGGACAGACATGCTCAGAATAGCAATCCGCACTTCCTCAAGCGGAGCATACGAGATGTCCAACACGATGGAGTAGAGGGTGCTCACGAATATGCCCAGAGTGCATATTCCGGCCAGCACAAAGGTAAAAACGCGCACCGGTTCGCGCAGGATAGACCAGGAACCAACAAACGGACGCTGGCTTTCAGCAGGACGCGGCATAGCCAGCAGTGCGGGCAGTGCCAGCAGCATCAATATGGCAGGCCACCACCAGGGAGACAGCCCGAAATCGCGAGCAATCGCCAGCGCCGCGACCACCAGCGCGCCCATGCTCAGGTAGCCAAAGAGTTTGAAACGCTGGTAGATGGCAAGCGCCCCATAGACAATGGCGGCATAGCTCGCGGCGAAGGCGATCAGCGTTGGTGCGGAGAGTGGCAACACATTGTCCAGCACCAACCGGTAGCCAGAAAAACCCACCAGTGGCACCAGCAGCGCAAAGATGACGGTATAGATGATGGCGACCACGCGAAAGCTGGCAAAACGATAGGTGGCAATGCCAACAATGCCAAAAGAGGCCTGCACAAGGAACAACACCAGGAACGACAGCCAGAGATTGCTCGTTGTGGCAACGAAGCTTAACGCACCAACCAGGCCGATAAAGGCCCCCAACGAAGCAATGATGTTAATTGTCTGATCGGCGAAAAACGTCCTGAACGAGAAAACGCGCTCGCGTCCCCGCGCTGGCGCTTCCGGCTGTTGCCCAGCCAACCCGACTGCCGGTGCCGCTATCGCTGTCGGGATCGCAGTTGGCTGTTCGGGCTGCTCTCCCATTTGAGATGCAGCGATTGCCTCAACGGATGCTGCTTGCAAAGTGGGGGTGGCAGATTGAGCCTGAAGGTTATTCAGGTAGGCGAGACGGCTCTGGTAGCGGCGGATCAGGTCGGTAACGGTAAGCTTCGCGCCTCCGTATTGCGCCACACGTTGGAGATCCCGCAACGATGTTTCAAGAAAATGCTGTTCTTTCTGAATATCGATGGGATAATGACAGCGCGGACAATCCTCCCCCGCGTCAGGGCGAATAGGCAAGCCACAGCAATCGCAATGTGGTACACGTGCCTGCGACATAGGACAACTCCTCGATATGCTTTTGATGACACACAATGCTATAAAACAGACTATTGGTGAGCTTTTCTAGCCCTGCATCAAGCATACGTGAGAAGCCAACAAAGAGATGAGTGTCAAATGTCCTATTTTTACTGGCGTAAGAATGGTTGCGTCGAACAGCTTTGCAAAGCTGTTCAACGCAACCATTCTTACGCCAGTAAATGCACTTGCTACCAGCACGTATTGTTAATGGAAAGCATAGACGTTATCATCGTTGGAACCGACGTAGACAACGCCATCAGACACGGATATAGATGAGTTGACGGCTCCCTTTGTCGCGTAGCTCCACTTTAGTTTGCCGGTGTTCGCACCCAGCGCGTAGAGCTTGTCGTTTTGCGCACCGACATAGACCACGATGTTTGCTACGGTTGGCGAAGAGGTAATGGCTTTTCCAATCATGTAGCTCCAGGCAAGCGTTCCAGAGCCAACCCCTAGCGCATAGAGTTTGCCATCTTCCGAACCAACATAGACCACGTTATTCGCGACGGCGGGCGAGGAAACGATTATACCCTTCGTAGCGAAGCTCCATTTCAGTGTGCCAGCCGACGTGACTGCATAGAGGCTGTCATCCTGCGAGCCAATATAGATAGAGCTGTTGAATACTGCCGGTGAAGAGGTTATCATCCCCTTCGTGGCATACTTCCATTTCAGCGTGCCAGTCGTAGAGAGCGCGTAGAGATTGTCATCCTGCGAGCCAATATAGATGACGTTACCAACCACCGCTGGCGAGGAGGTAATCATGCCTTTTGTGGCATACTTCCAAAGCAAGTTGCCGGTCTTGTTAACCGCGTAGACATTATCATCGGTTGAACCAAAATAGATAACACCGCCAGTCACATTAGGCGAGGAATCGATAGCCTTCCCGGTGGTATAGCTCCACATGAATTGACCGGTCGTCGCGTTGAGCGCATAGAGTTTGCCATCTCCTGAGCCGTAATACACCACACCACCAGCTATTACCGGCGTGGAGGTGCTGGCAGCAGTGGTTGGATAGCTCCATTTGAGCAATCCTGTCGCAATATCAATAGCATAAACATTGCCACCGGATGCCGTGTAAAGGAGGCCACCTTCTATTACGGGAGAGGATCCAACGGTATTACCAGTGTTATAGCTCCAGTCCAGCTTCAGAGTAGGTACTTTTTGAGGCGTGAGGATATTTTCGTATCCATTAAAGCGCGTGTCTGCGAGATTGAAGCCAAAGGAAGTCCAGCTTGTCTCCACCAGTACCGTTGTCTGCGCCGTGAGCTTGCTGGTCTGACCTTTTGCCTGTATGGTATGGTTTCCAGGCAACGCAGAAGCGGGAATTTTGATCTTTTGAGAAAATGTACCGGTGCTACTCGTCGTAGCAGCCACCAAAATCGTCGTGTCGAATGTGAGAGTGACAGCCTCGTTATTGCCGAAGCCAGAACCTGCCACAACAGTCGAAGTATTG
>DASTKE010000716.1:0-6530 GCA_035716105.1 Ktedonobacteraceae bacterium
GAAGCAAGCGACAAAAAACACCCAAAGGCAGTTGTATCTCCGTTTATCTTGGTATGTTATCGTATTGTAGTGTGTCTATTGATATTTGGAGAGCTTTATGCCGCGTAAGTTTGTCCACAAACTTGTGATCGTCGGCGTTGCGCTGATGGTAGTCGGAGTTACCTTCCTCAGCATCCGGCTTATTGCCCAGGCCACAACCAATCAGCGCGTCGGCCTTAACGGTCAAACCGTTCCCCTTATTAGCCACTCGACCCTGCTGGGGGCCGCGAACAGCCAGCAGCAATTGAACCTGTCGGTCGGGTTGCAAATGCGCAACCAGCAGGAATTGGAGACCCTGCTGAGCAATATGTACAATCCGCGTTCGTCGATGTATCATCATTTCTTGACGCCTCAACAATTCAACGACGAGTTTAGCCCGACCGCGGCCCAGCAGCAACAGGTGATTGCCTTCCTGCGTGCTTCGGGTTTCACCGTCAGCAGTGTCTCCTCCAATAGTTTGTTGATCGATGCCAGCGCGACGGTGGCCCAGGCAGAGGCCGCGTTCCAGGTGAGGATCAACAATTACCGGTCGGGGGCGAACACCTTCTTTGCTAACGCGAACGCCCCAACTATCCCAGCCTCACTATCTTCCCTTGTGCTCTCAATCGGTGGTCTTGACAACAGTACACAATGGAAGCCGTTATTACAGGCGAGCGGTGTCAGGCACCAGAAAACCGCTTTCAAGCCGCTTACGGTGCGTACGCCACATGCCACACCGAGCGGTTTTGGCCCGCCAGACCTGCTCGGCGCGTATGACGGCAACGCCTTGCACCAGGCGAATGTTATGGGCGATAACCAGACCGTCGCCGTCTTTGAACTCGATGGCTATCCGAGCAGCGACATTACTGCCTATCTGCAACAGTACAATCTGGGTACGCCCAGTATCTCCAACGTGCTGGTCGATGGCTTCGATGGCTCGGCTGGCGCGGGTGCTATTGAGGTAGACCTGGATATCGAGGTCGTGGCGGCGATGGCTCCTCATGCCAACCAGATCGTCTACGAGGGGCCGAATACGACCCAGGGTGTCAACGATACCTACAACAAGATCGTGACCGACAACAAGGCGCAGGTCATGACCGTCAGTTGGGGCGAGTGCGAAGTGCAGTCCGGTGCCTCTGAATTGCAGACGCTTGATGGTATTTTCAAGCAGGGAGCCGCGCAGGGCATCGCTATGTACGCTGCCGCCGGTGACTCTGGCGCATATGACTGCAACGATACCAACCTCGGTGTTGACTCACCTGCCGACGATCCCTACATCACGGGCGTTGGTGGCACAAACCTGCAACTTAACAACGGTGCCTATGGCAGCGAGTCGGTGTGGAGCAATCCCAGCGATACACAGCGCAGCCCCGAAGGCTCTGGTGGCGGTGGTGGCCTGAGCAACACCTTCAAGCTGCCGAGTTGGCAGACTGGCCCCGGCGTGCAGAACCAGTACAGCAACGGCAACCGCGAAGTGCCGGATGTTTCCGCCGATGCCGATCCCGCCAGTGGCTACGCCGTCTACTGTACTGCGGTCGCTTCCGGGTGCAGCTCAAGCGGCTGGATCGTCGTTGGTGGCACCAGCGCGGCGGCTCCGCTCTGGGCCGGCAGCACGGCGCTGATTAATCAGTACCTGCAACAGCAGGGCAAGTCGCGCATGGGCTTTGCGAATCCCGCGCTCTATGGACTGGAGAACGCGCAGCAGCAATACACCCCTTTCCACGACGTAACCAGCGGTACCAACCTCTACTATCCGGCTACGGCTGGCTATGACCAGGCCAGCGGCTGGGGATCGCCGGACATCTTCAACATCGCCCGCGACCTGGCGGGAATAACCGGCGGTGGCCCGACGCCGACCCCTTCTCCGACGGGAACGGCCACGCCATCGCCCACACCCGCTCCATCTCCGACAGCGACCAGCACACCGGCTCCGACACCAACCAGCGGCCCGACGCCTCCGCCCACACCACCACCTTCCGGCTCGCTGATCCAGAATGGTGGTTTCGAGAACGGAGCCGATCCCTGGCAGGAGAACTCGGCCAACGGCTATGAACTCGTCGACAATTCCAACCCGCACAGCGGCCAGTACAGCGCCTACCTCTGCGGCTACAGCTATTGTGACGATGCCATCGGCCAGGACTTCACCGTGCCGGACAACGCCTCCAGTATCAAGCTGAGCTACTGGTGGTATGGCGCGACGAACCGCACCAGCAAATCGTGCCGGGATAGCTTCACCGTCACATTGCAGGACGGCAACGGCAGCGTGATTGGCAAGGCGCAGGCAGCCTGCAACACCAGCGCGAACCGCCAGTGGAAGCAGGTAAGCGCCGACATCACCAGTATGCTATCCAACTACGGCGGGCAAACGGTGACGCTGGTCTTCGAGGCGAAAACCACCGGCACCGCCGTGACCAGCGCCTTCTTCGTAGACGACGTAGCCGTCAGCGCCTCGTAATTCTGCGGGAGAAGGACATTTAACAACACAACGGACAGGCGAGCCGCTGGCTCGCCTGTCCTTTGTGTTGTTAGATGTCCTTCTCTCATACTTTCGGAAGACCCGTAGGGGCGACGCCTTGTGCTCGCCCGCGTCCTTATAGGGCCAGCGCGGGCGAGCACAAGGCATCGCCCCTACGGGTCTCGTTTCCCCTTCAAAGAAGGAGAACTGCTTGACGCTGAGGTTCCGCTCTCTGTAGAATGAGCTATATTTCATTGTTTGCTAGTGCAAGGAGACACATAGATGAATACAGAGCAGCTTGTGCTGGGTGGAGAGCGCATGGCAGCAGCCAGCGGAAAAACGTTTGCCGTTATCGAGCCGGGAACGGGCAAGCCTTTTGCCGAGGTGGCCGAGGCGGGGCTTGAGGATGTGGAGCGAGCCGTGCAGGTGGCCTACCGGACTTTTGAAGAGGGCCAGTGGCCGCGCATGAGCGCGACGGAGCGCGGACGCATCTTGCTGCGTGCGGCGGTGCTGGTGCGCGAGCGGTTGGAAGAACTGACGGTGCTCGAAGCTCGCAATGCCGGAAAGCCCATTCGCGATGCGCGGGGAGAGATCGGGCTGGTTGCCAACGTGCTCGAATACTGGGGAGGCGCGGCGAACAAGATCTTCGGCGAGACCATTCCGGTGCAGGATGCTGGCCTGGAAATCACCTTGCGCGAGCCTGTCGGCGTCTGCGCGCTGATCACGCCCTGGAACTTTCCTCTTGTAATCGCCTCGTGGAAGATTGCTCCGGCACTGGCCTGTGGCAACACTGTCGTGGTAAAGCCTGCCCAGCTCACGCCGCTTTCCGTGCTGGCCCTGGCTGATATCCTGATGGAGGCGGGACTGCCTCCGGGCGTCATCTCTGTCCTGCCCGGTCCCGGCGGTGTGGTTGGCAACGCGCTGGCCACCAATCCTCGCGTCGCAAAGGTTTCTTTTACCGGTTCGACCGAGGTTGGCGCGCAGATCATGCGCCTGTGCGCGGACAATATCACCCGTTTTTCGCTTGAGCTTGGCGGCAAGGCGGCGAACGTCGTCTTTGCCGACGCGGATATCGAACGCTGCATCGAAGCCTCGGTCTACGCCGTCTTTGGCAATTGCGGGCAGGATTGCTGCGCCCGTTCCCGCGTCCTGGTGCAGCGTCCAATCTACGAGGAGTTTGTTGAGCGCTTCGCCCGGCGCACAGAGGCGCTGCGCGTTGGTCAGCCGCTCGATGAGCAGTCCGAAGTTGGTCCCTTGATCTCCGCCGGGCAGCGCCAGCGCTCGCTTGACTACATCGCCATTGGGCGAGAAGAGGGAGCGCAACTGGTCACGGGTGGCACGGTTCCCTCTGGCGAGCAGGGCTATTTTCTCCAACCGGCCATCCTCACCTCGGTCGATAACCGGATGCGCGTCTCTCAGGAGGAGATATTTGGCCCGGTCGTTGGCATCGTGCCGTTTGATACGGAAGAGGAGGCTGTTCGACAGGCCAACGACGTTGCCTATGGGCTGGCTGGCTCACTGTGGACTCGCGACCTCGGACGGGCAATTCGTGTCGCGAAGGGCATTCGTGCGGGTGTGCTCTCCGTCAACTCCAATCACAGCGTGCATACCGAGGCTCCCTTTGGTGGCTACAAAAAGAGTGGCATTGGGCGCGAGATGGGAATGCACGCTGTGCAACTCTATACCGAGGTGAAGAGCATTTTCTTCTCGCAAGAGTAAATTGTAACGACAGGACGCACTACGGGCGGAACATCGTCGATGTTCCGCCCGTAGTGCGTCCTGTCGTTACCAGTGTTATTGTACAGTGACCGTTAAATTCATACCTGGATGGACGCTACAGTAGAGATGGAAGGTACCCGCGTTGTTGAACGGGCCAACGTCCTGTGACTGTCCCGCAGTGCTGAACTGGATGTTGTTTACCGTTGGCGCGCCCGACTCCTGCTTCGGTTCGGCCACGCCGTTGACCCAACTGCCATTCGCAATAATGTGGACAGTCGCATCGTCACTGACGAGGGTGACACTGCTGCCCTTGCTGATGGTCACAGATGATTGTACGAAGTTCGTCTGTCCCATGTGGACAGTACCACCGCCGCCACTGCTTCCGCTCCCACTGCTGCCAGAGCCACTGCCGCCGCAGGCAACCACCAGAACAGTAATCATGCTCAATACTACAAAAGCCGCAATTAGCTTTTTCATTGCTCTTGCTTCTCCCCTTTGAAAAGACTACACAAAGAGGGCCGCACTCCCCGTGGCCCTATATGTATTGTATGTCCCCTATGCTACCTGAATCAGACATCGGGTGATTTACCTGATGCCTGATTCAGGTATTTTGCTGATGGAGCAAAAATCAGATAAGCGCTATGCTGACTTCGCATCAGCATAGCGCTTATCTGTTTGCTTTAACCTGTTTTACGCTCACATGGTCGTCCAGCCAATGATGGAGAGCTGCGTGCCATCGGAGATGGAGGCGAATGTTGTTGTACTGCCGCCGTTCAGCGAGCCGAAGAGCAGGGAGACGGTCTTCCCGTCGCTGCTGTTGTGCTGCAAGGCATACATGCCGCTGTCGCGAGAGACGTTCGACCAGGGATACTGGCTGTACTGGCAGAGTATGCTGGGGCCAGCGCCAACACCACCGCCATCGGAGGTCAACCGCTTCAAGCCTGTGCCATCGCTATTGATTTTCCACAGCCCGTTCTGGCTGGTATCCACAGAGGTTGATGAGAAGCTTTGGTTCTCGAACAGCAGCAGCAGCGTATTGCTGGTGACAGCCCGTACCGAGGTGATGGCAACACTGGCGTTGCTGTAGATTGTCCCAGACCTCCCGCCAGTCGCTGGCTGAGCAACAAGCTGACTCGGCCCAGCGATGGCACCTACGCCGGGGCGGGTGCTATTGGGCTTCTCGGTGCATTCGCTGGCATACAGGCGACTGCCATCGTAGCTGCTGTCGAAGCCCCAGCAGGCGTAGTTGCCATTGACGGGTACGTTCTGGAAGACCCTTGTCAGGCTATGCACCGACTGGTTGGAGCCTTTGCTGGTATCAAGCAGGTACAGGCTATCGGCTGGCGCGTCAATCGATTGGCCAAGCAGGTAGACTCGCGTGCTATCAAGCCAGGTGGCAACAGGGTAAGGACCACCGTTGCTCACAGTAAGCTCGGTTTGCAGATTGCCCGTCTGCGCGTTTAACAGCAACACCTGGTTGCCAGCGCTGTTATAGCTGTTGAAGATGATCAGCTTCTGGTTGGTAGACCATTCTACATTGCTCAACGCGCTGGTCGCTGCCGCGCCATTTGGTGCCACCTGAGCACAGTACAGCGTCTGGAGCATCGTGCCATCCATGCGCACCAGTTGCAGCTTCGGCTGGTTACTGGCGATGGCAACGAAGAGAATCCATTGACCATCCGCCGAGAGCACGGCGTCCGAGATGTACGTTTTTGAGAGGTTGAGAATTTCTGTCTTGTTTCCGGCCGTCACATCGTAGCGCTTGAGCGTCCCCAGCGTGGGATGTGTCGTGCCGCCCTGATTGACGATGTAGACGATGTTCTTATGCGAGCCGAGCGTCATGGGCTGTATCACCGCGGCCCGTGCCGTTCCCGTTGCCGGGCAACTGGTCGAGACGGGCTGTTGTTGCGTCGCCGACGATGGCGCACCCGATCCCGTTTGCGTGCGGTTTGTTCCCCTCGTCCCACTGCCACCCGGAAGCGCGGACGACTGGCCCGAAGCCGAGCCCGGAGAGGCACAGGCGGCGAGCAAGAGGGAGAAGATCAGCAAGCCTCCGAGAAAGAGGAAACCGGGAAATTTTTGCCTTTTCTCAGACATACATGTTATCCTTTTTGATAGAGAAATGAAATCATACAGAAACGTTGCACTATATACTCTGCCTGGCTCTAGCATAGCTGAGAAACAGTAAAAAGAATGTGAAGTAGGTAACATTTTGCTGATGAGGTAGGCCACAGTACCGGCCCATAGATGCGTTTCCTTTTTTTCCGCTTGATGGCCAAAAATGAACTACATCGTCGGCCAGAATCGTACTTGACAGAACGTGTGAAAAGGTGTATCT
>DASTKE010000717.1:0-5895 GCA_035716105.1 Ktedonobacteraceae bacterium
CCGAACGTGACGCCCAATTGCCTGAGCCATTTGCGATACGCGATAGCCGTGCGGTCAGATCGCAAATGCAACTCAGCTTGCAAATCCAGCGGAAGCAGTTCGGGTCGCTGCGACTCCACGATGGGGACATCCTGCCAGGTAATCATATCCTCGAAGGCGCGAATCTCTTCGTCCGGGACGTTCTCGTAGTCCTGCGCCACGTAGGTCCAGGCGATGGATTGGCGCTCGCTGACGGGCGTCACGGTAAAATACATGGCGAAGCGCGGTCCCGACGAGGATTTGACGAAGTAGGCTGTGAGCGGGCGCAGCACCCGGTACATGTAGGTGACATGCGCGCCCTTGCCGGAGCCGTCGGGGTCGGGCTGCCAGATGGTGATATCTTTGGCCGTCACTCCCTCCGGGGTGGTCTCGGCCTGGTAGTCGCTGACCTCTGGAAAGGCCGGGTCGCCGAGGTAGCCCTGGTGAACAAAGGGGAAATGCGTCACATCCAGAAAATTCTCGACCGCTCGCGGCCCACCGGCATTATAGGTATAGGGGCCGCAGTGGATTTTGTGGAAGCTGGCGTCGTCCCACTGCGCGAATTCCGGGATGTCATGCTCAGGATTGCCCAGCGTGACCCATATCCAGTTGTAGCGTTCTCGCGCCGTGTAGACCTTTGTGTGTGCTGTCGCGGGCGGCTTCTGACTCGGGTGCGCCGGAAAGCGAATGCACTGCCCCTCCTGGTTGTACGTCCAACCATGATACGGGCAGATCAGCGTCTCACCCTCGATCTTGCCCAGCGAGAGCCGGGTGCCGCGATGCAGGCACAGGTCGCGCCAGACATGAAACGTGTCGCCGACGCGCCAGAGTACCAGGTCTTCATCCAGCAGGCGCACGCCCACCGGCTTCCCCTCCGGCACATCCGGCGCATACGCCACCACATGCCAGTCATTCAACAAAACAGGGTCATTGAGCATACTCGTTCCTTTCGTTAGGAGCCATCGCTGGTGAATAACACTTCTATATAATATAACGCATTCTTTCCAGGAGAAAACCTGTGGCTCTCCAACCGACCAACTCTCGCTCCGAACTTTGCAAATAGGTAACATTACGCATGTTTCTGTCTGCTCTTCGCGTGTACAATTTTCCCTGGTAACAGTTTCCGGCTCTTGAATATGAACGGACAAAAAAACAGCGATAAGAAAATGAAATGGCTTGTAGAGGCGGTTGGTATATTCGTCCTCTCCGGCGTCTTTCTCGAGCAAGAGAGGGAAACGCGGAAGATGCAATTCAGTTCAATAGAACTCCAGTTCCCAGAAGGAGAGCGTTCATGGCTCATTCAAAAGCAGCGCTGACCCCACGAGAAGTTGCTCTGGCTGCGTTCAGGCAGACGTTCCCCACCTTCGATATGACCCGATCCCTCGATCACCTTCGCGCCACGGAGTATGCTCGTCTAGATGCCCAACACCAGGTCTACCTGGATTACACCGGTGGGGGACTCTATGCCGAATGCCAGGTGCGGGAACATCTGGAGTTGCTCTGCAGCCAGGTGTTCGGCAATCCGCATTCAACCAATCCGGCTTCGCAGGCCATGACCGCCCTGGTGGACCGTGTTCGCAGGTTCGTGCTCACCTACTTTCATGCCTCGCCTGATGAATATGTCGTGATCTTTACTCCCAACGCCAGTGGCGCGCTGAAGCTTGTAGGGGAGTCTTACCCATTTGCTCCTGGTGGGCAATACCTGCTCACCTTTGATAACCATAACTCGGTCAATGGCATTCGCTCATTTGCTCAAGCCAAAGGCGCTCCCGTCACCTATGTACCCCTTGAGCCGCCCGATCTGCGTGTCAACGAAGCTCAGCTGCACCACTTGCTGGCGCAGGCCCGCCCTGGACAGCCAAACCTGTTCGCCTACCCGGCCCAGTCCAACGTGACCGGGGTGCAGCACCCGCTCGACTGGATCGCTCAAGCGCAGAAGCAAGGCTGGGATGTTCTCGTCGACTGCGCGGCCTTTGTCCCTTCCAATCGCCTGGATCTCTCTGTATGGCTTCCCGATTTTGTTCCCCTCTCCTTCTATAAAATGTTCGGGTACCCAACAGGAGTTGGGTGCTTACTGGCTCGCAAGTCCGCACTGGCCAAACTGCGCCGTCCCTGGTTTGCCGGCGGGACGATTACGCTTTCCTCGGTTCTGGCAGCCGATGCCACCGGTTTGGGATTTTACCTGACTCCCGGCGAGGCGGGCTTTGAAGACGGTACTATCAATTATCTCATGCTGCCTGCCGTGGAAATTGGTCTGAAGTATCTTGATGCGATTGGTATGGAGACGATTCACGAGCGGGTCAGGTGTCTGAGTGGCTGGCTCTTAGAACAGTTGCTTGCGCTATGCCATAGCAACGGTCAGCCAGTGGTGCGCATCTATGGCCCTATCACCACGGAGAGGCGTGGCGGAACCATCGCCTTCAATTTCTGTGACCCCTCTGGAGTGGTCCTGGATTGTTATGCGATCCAGGAGGACGCCAACCGGCATGGACTCTCGGTACGCAGCGGCTGTTTTTGCAATCCAGGCGTGCGTGAGATCGCTCTGGGCCTGGTGCGCGAAGATCTGGCCTCGGCATTTCGCCAGAAAGAGCGTATGACGTATGAGCAGTTTCTCCACGTCATTGATGATCGCAAGCAAGGGGCTCTGCGCGTGTCAGTCGGGCTGGCGACGAATTTCTCTGATGTCTACCACTTTCTGCAGTTTGCCCGGACCATCATCGATCGCTCTGCTCCTCCTTCAGTAGATCAGACGAGTCTTTCGCCAGAATCCTTCAACCTGATCTGTGCGTGTGGCTCTCGCGATGCCCGGCGAGAGAAACGGTTCTGCCCTCATTGTGGACGATCGCTGCCAGCGGTTCGTCTGAGGTCACGAACGACATGAGGAGTGAGCAGCGCAACCAGATTCAGTCGGTGTGGGCGTCTTTGTCGATCATTTGGAGCGCGGGCGTGATATCGGATAAGGGATAGCCTCGCTTGAGCAGAAGATAGCCATCACCCATGTCCACGATGCCATAATCGCCACGTTGTAACGTCGCTTTTGCCGCCGCGGCATAGGCATTGTAGTCCTTGAAAGGATAGGGGTAACTGGTGGCGTCCAGCAGGATATAGTCGACATGTCCGACAGCGTAGGGGAAGAGATAGATGCCCTTGCGCTCGCTCAGATGAGGGACTAAATTGGTCTGGGTCGAGACGGAGCTGTCTGGCGGAATCTCAGCGAGAAAACGTGCGGCCAACCTGTTGTGCGTCGTCACGCTGGGCCAGATGAAGCCGTGGGCGTAGGGCATCGCGCTGTACACATCATACTGCACCGTACTGTTGAAGGCGCGCACCAGGATATAGCAGAGCAGCAGGGTAAGTACGCTCGCTTGCACCAGCAGGGTCGGTGAAAGCCTGGATGTTGTCTGTGTACGGGTTGGGCTGGCTGTTGGCTCAGGTTCCTTGTGTTTGTGCGCGATACGCGAACGTACCAGAAACCAGCGCACTATCCAGACAATCAGCACCGTTGCCTCGATACTGGCGAAAACCAGGATCGGGATGATCTCCGCGTTGTACTGGAAGTCGCCGCTATACATATTGGGCGTGGAACTGAGCAGATTCAAGGCCAGCGTGGGCGCGGCGAGCAGCAGTACCCAGGGAGCCAGCAGAGGCAGATATCCTGCGGGGGCCAGGAGTTTGCGCAGGTAAAGCATGTGAGCGGTTTCCAGGAGATGCTGCTGGACGAGGCTCACAGGGTGGGTCAGGATGGTGAGTGCGACCTGCAACGGGCTTTGCCCTAGATAGCTGTAGCGCGAAGCGAGCAGAGAGTGTCCAATAGGGCTGAAGGCGTGAACTACCAGTAATCCTATCACGGTCCAACCGAGGGAGAGTGCAAGCAGTCCCAGGCCGAAGCGGACACGACGTTGCAGCAGGAGCGTCCACAGGCCGAGCATGAAGATGACCCCGGCGATTTCCTCCTTGCAGGCCAGGCAGAGGATCACGAAAACCAGGCACCAGAGCGCCTTGCGCGTGTAGAGAAAGTAAATGGCAAACAGCAGCAGAGCGCTCGTGAGCGTCTCCGCGTGAAAATCGAAGTTGACGGCATATTGCTGGGTTGGATAGAGCAGGTAGAGCAGGGCAAAAGGCAGCGCAGCCCAGGCGTTACGCAGGCGCAGTCGCGCCAGCCAGAAGGCGGGAAACGCTCCACTTGCCACCACGAGCACCTGTAAGATCAGTAAGGCTTTCGGATCAGACCAGAGCAGGTAGAGCAGCGCGATGGGGAAGAGGATCGGTTCAAAGTGGATCGCAAAGCGCGGAATGCCAGCGAGGCCATAGCAGTTGGTATCGGTGAGCACATTACAGATCGTCTGGTGCAAGACCGACCCGTGCAGCAAGCTCCAGATGGCTTGATCCATAATACCCAGGTCTTCACCATTCGTCCGAAAAGCATCCTGCTTGGTCGTCAGAAAAATACTGAAGTAGACGATGTAGGCCAGGGTCGCCAGAGCTACTATGCCCAGGGCAATCCAGAATGAGCGGGTACGGGGCAGAGATTCGGGGGCCGGATAAAGCGTTTTCCACTTGAAATGTATCAGCTTGACGATTTTCTTCATTGCTCTCACTACTTGATAGATCGTCACCGCTTTCTCTGTGAGCGGAGAAACATCCACTTCCATGAGCCAGGGGTGCTTCGTTAGCATAGCACCTCTTATAGGGAGAGAATACCGCAGTAATACTTAGATACGGTTTTTTTTGCCCAGGACAATAGTATCGAACGGCTTGTCAAGCCGTTCGATACTATCACCATGAGCACAGGACACCGTACCTTTATGCCTCTAGCTGCACAAACTTTTTTCTCATTGCGACCAATACAACCACGCCCAGTACGATCCAGACTCCCATAATGTACGGAATGTAGCTGAGAGGGCCAGGACCGGGCGAGAGGATGGCCGAGAGAAAGATGGCCGTGATAATCAGCGTGCTGAGCACCGGGAAGACGCCGTGCAACAGGAGGTTGAAGCGCTCACGATGCTTGCGCCAGAAGAAGCGGATACAGGCGATATTGACGAGGGCGTAGATGATGATGACGAAGAGCGCGTCGAGCGTCCCCAGGAAGCTGAAGGCTCCCGTGGGCGTGAAGGCGAGACCGAGCGCGATACCGCTGACGAGGCCAATGATGCACAGCCCGGCCACCGCGCCGATGGGCGTCTGGCGTGTGGGGTGCAGGAACGCTGTCCAGCGCGGCAGCAAGCCGTCGACTCCGACGGTATAGAGGATGCGCGAGCCACCGTTGACGATGGCGAGGGCGGCACCGAAGAACGAGAGGATGCCAGCCACGTCGAGCAGCGAGGCCAGCAGCCCGCCGCCGAAGTGCCGCCCAATGGTGTCGAACGGCGCGAGATCGTTGGCGTAGCCTGTCACCATGTTGTTGATACCGTAGCCGATGGTAGCGACGTAGGCCATCAGCACATAGAAGATGCCCACAACAATCATCGAGCCGAAGACGGCGCGGGGAATGCTGCGGTGCGGGTTGCGCGTCTCCTCACCAAGCGTGGCCGCCGTCTCGAAGCCGATGAAGCTCAGCACAGCCAGCACGATGCCCACCGTCAGATCGCCGCCCTTCGGCACCTCGTTGGGATTGAACGGCGCGGCACTCAGGCCAGCGTGACCGCCGACGCTGAACAGCACAATCAGCGCCAGCACGAGACAGATACCGATTTCGAAGGAGAGCAGCGTGAGATCAACGGTCAGTGATTGCCGGATGCCAATGTAGCAGAGGGCGAAGATGATGCCGATGGCCGCGACGAAATAGAAGCTCCAGTGCAGGTTGAGGCCCAGCCAGCGCTGCACCAGCACCTGCAAGTTGGCGCTCATCAGGATGAACGAGTATGGCACGCCGAG
>DASTKE010000718.1:0-3934 GCA_035716105.1 Ktedonobacteraceae bacterium
CAACGTACAAACCATCCGCGAACTCGCTTGACAAGAGCGTGCATCAATGGCACAATACAGCGACATTCATCTATGGAGGTGTAGGGGCCCCGGTGGGTCTCACCGTCTTCAAAACGGCTGGGGGGTCGCTCGGCGCGGTCCTTGGTGGGTTCGACTCCCATACGCCTCTGCCGCTTCTTGCCAGGAGCAGTTGAGAATTCCAGCGCAACTCTGAAATGAAATAAGATTCTATTGTAACTCCGAAAAAAGTCAGAAGTAGGCCGCCCGTAGAATTTTAGAAAAAATCCTTAGAATCGGGACACGATCATCCCCGAACTCCGTCGTGAAGAAGAGACGCCTCCATACATCCAGGGTGAGCACAATGTTTTACATCCATCGCCCCTATGCTCAGTGGGAAGGGGGTTTGCTGTATTCATCTCTCCTGCATCGGCTCAAAATACCGAACCAGGAGGGCTTTCAATTCCCCAACGAACGTACAGCTTTGCTGATCATCAGCTTGTAAGATTAGAGGCAGTCGTCAAGCAGTGCTTCGCAGGAGGGAGCATCACGCAAGGAACGCCGGTTCTGTGTGACCCGTCCGAACGCAGCATGGAACAGGATGGGACGTGAGATGGGACGTGATGGATACTGATATATCCAGGCCACTCCTGTACAATTACCAGTGTTGGATGCGCTCCACGCGGGTCCACGCTGATCAGGAAGGTCTGGGGGACTGACCAATGGCTCCAGACCTTCCTCGGACTTCACTCTGTATGATAGCAGATGTATTGATGGATAACCAGATCTTTTCAGCGTTGCGCATCAACGAGCGTTGACGAAGTGAACAAGATCACCTGACCGAGACCTATCGGCCAAACGAAAGGAGTATACCATGTCAGTTCTCACTACCCAGGAACAGCAACAGATCGACCGCGCCAACTCAGAAGGGAGGCAGCCGGTCGTCTTCGTACACGGCCTCTATCTCCTCGCATCCAGCTGGGATCGCTGGCGCACGCTCTTCGAAGAGCAGGGCTATACGACCATTGCGCCAGGCTGGCCCGATGATCCTGAGACCGTCGCAGAGGCGATTGATGACCCGGAGGTCTTTGCCAACAAGCGGATCAAACAGGTCACCGATCACTACAGTGACGCTATCCGCCAGCTCAAGCGGAAGCCTGCTGTCGTCGGTCATTCCTTCGGTGGCCTCATCGCCCAACAACTGGCCGACGAGGGCTTATCTGCTGTAACTGTCGCCATCGATCCACCCGGATTTCGCGGCGTGCTGCCGCTGCCGCTCTCCGAACTCAAGTCCGGCACGCCAGTTCTGAGCAATCCCGCCAACTATCACCGGGCCGTTGCGCTGACCTACGAGCAGTTCCGTTACGGCTTTGCCAACGCGCTCTCGGAAGATGAAGCGCACCAGCTCTACGACCAGTATGCCGTTCCCGGTTCCGGCACACCCCTCTTCCAGGCTGCAGCCGCCAACCTCAACCCGTGGACGGAAGATCGGGTCAACACCAGGAACTCCCAGCGTGGACCACTCCTGCTCATTGCCGGTGAGAAAGACCATACGGTCCCCTCATCTGTTGTTGCCGCCGCGTACAAGCTGCAGCAACACAATCCCGCCATCACCGAGTTCCGCGAAATCCCGGGCCGCGGACACTCCCTGATCATTGATCATGGGTGGCGGGACGTGGCCGAGATTGCGCTGGCCTTCATCGCAGAGCAGCTCTCGATCGGCTAGAAGAGGAGAGAGGTCTGGGCCTGGAAACGGAGGGTACGGCTCGTGTATACTAACTTGAGAGCATCATGACCAACCGGTCGAGATGAGAGAAGGAAGGGAGACAAGGAAATGAAAGCGATCCGTATTCATGGTCGTGGTGGCCCTGATCACCTCGTGTATGAAGACGCACCACAACCCTCTCCAGGCCCCGGAGAGGTGCTGGTTCGCGTTTATGCGACAGGCGTCATCGCGACCGAATTGACCTGGGTGCCAACCTATGAGACGAAAGCCGGGAAGGTGCGTGAGCTGCCGATTCCGGGACACGACCTGTCAGGAGTCGTGGAGGAGGTTGGGCTCGGCGTCACCACTCTTTCCAAAGGGTTAGAGGTCTATGGTCTTACGGCCTTTGATCGTGATGGTGCCGAAGCGGACTATACAATTGCCCTGCCCGGCGAGCTTGCTCCCAAACCGCGCACCCTCACCCATATGCAGGCTGCGGCAGTCCCACTGAGCGCGCTGACGGCCTGGCAGGCACTTTTTGAACACGCCGACCTGACTGCGGGACAAACCGTCCTGATCCACGGTGCGGCAGGCGGCGTGGGCGTCTTCGCCGTCCAACTGGCTCGCTGGGCTGGCGCACATGTCATTGCGACCGCCTCGGCCCACAATCGCGACTTCTTGCGCGAACTGGGTGCCAACGAGATCATCGACTATAGCACCACGCGCTTCGAGAATGTGGTTCATGAGGTCGACCTCGTCTTTGATCTGGTAGGCGGCGACACCTTGCAACGCTCGTGGCAGGTGATCAAACCGGGAGGGACGCTGGTCTCCGTTGTCAGCCCACGACCCTCTTTTGCAGAGGCGAAGACCCATGATGTGCGCCCAGTCTGGTTTGTGGTGGAACCCAACCGGGAGCAACTGATCCAGATAGGCACTCTGATCGATGGCGGACGGATTCGGCCCATTATCGACACGGTCCTTCCCCTTTCTCAAGCCCGGCAGGCGTACGAGCAAGGAGCAAGAGGACACAGGCGAGGGAAAGTTGTTCTGTTCGCCGCTCAAGCGTCTGGGCCATCCTGAAGAAGTGGCCAACGTCGCGCTGTCTCTCGCTTCTGATGGCTCATCTTTTGTTCAGCAAAAGGGAAAGGCAGAGAATCATTCTGTAAAACCATCGGTTAAGTTACAACCAGCATGCCTCCTTGACACGGACGTTCTAGACATCTAGAATTGTATCTGGCAGGTTCCCATGAACTTGTACGGCGTTTTCAAGGAGCAACATATTTATGGTGGATCGTGTAGGTCAGCAGCTTGGAAGCTACCGCCTGGTCCGTCTTCTCGGACAGGGCGGCTTCGCTGATGTCTACCTGGGCGAGCATATCTATCTCAATACGCAGGCCGCCATCAAAGTGCTCCAGATGCGTCTGACCGAAGAAGACAAGCGCAGCTTTCTTGAAGAGGCTCGCACCATTGCTCATCTCAGGCATCCCTCCATTGTGCGCATCCTGGAGTATGATGTGGTGGACACTATCCCTTTCCTTGTTATGGAGTATGCCCCACATGGAACCCTGCGCCAATTATATCCAAGAGGGACTGTTTTGCCGCTGGGAGCTATTGTTGGATATGTGAAACAGGTTGCCGCAGCTTTACAGTATGCCCACGACCAGAAGTTGATTCATAGGGATGTGAAACCAGAAAACATGCTGGTGGGCAATAAAAATGCTGTCTTGCTCAGCGATTTTGGCCTGGCGGTCATCGTCCAGAGTTCCCGCGACCGCCTCCAGACTGTTGCCGGTACTGTCACGTATATGGCACCTGAGCAACTGCAGGGGCGAGCCTGTCCGGCCAGCGACCAGTACGCGCTGGCGGCTGTCGTCTATGAGTGGTTGACGGGGGAACGTCTCTTTTCAGGCTCTTTCATTGAAGTCGCTTCACAGCATGTGCTTGTTCCCGCGCCCTCTTTACGTACGAAGAATCCGAACCTCTCGTCGGCTATTGACCTGCTGATCCAGAAAGCGCTCTCCAAAGTTCCAGAACAGCGCTTCGCCAGTGTCTTAGAATTCGCCAGCGCCTTTGAACAGGTATGCATCGCGGAGCAGCCAAAGCCGCGTTCAAGCCCATCGATCCCTAGAGGGAAACTCCTCACCTCCTATCGCAAGCACACCGGTCCGATACACAGCATTGCCTGGTCGCCCGATGGCAGGAAAATCGCCTCAGCCAGCGCCGACAAGACGG
>DASTKE010000719.1:0-3889 GCA_035716105.1 Ktedonobacteraceae bacterium
AGACGTATCCTGTGGGCAAGCGCGTCCGCGCTTGCCCACAGGATACGTCTCTCGTTATTTGCTCGCTGTTTGTGATGCCTCCCATTCGTCGCGGAGTATGCCCATGTACACGAGGTCGATGTACTTCCCGTTGCTCCAGACGTGCTGGCGCAGGTGGCCCTCCTCGACGAAGCCGGCGGCTCGATATGAACGGATGGCCCGTTCGTTGTCGCCATTGACCGTCAAATAGACTTTGCGCAGATTGCGCAGGCGGAAGGCGTAGTCCAGCAGGACGCGCACGGCGTCGCGCCCGTAGCCTTTGCCCCAGTATTCTCTATCGCCGATGCCGATACCCAGTTCACACGCCCCGGCTATCGTATCGAAATGGAACAGGGCGCAACTGCCGATGTACTTCCCATCTGTTTCAATGGCAAAGTGGGTGCCGTTGCGCCCGCCCTTCTGCACATCCTGCTCAAACTCGGCCTCCAGGCGTTCAAGCGTTTGCGGCTCCCAGGGATCGCCACCACCCAGTAGCTCAAACTCCACGTCGTTATTAAATGCCCACTGTCTCTGCACATCCTCACGTTTAAAGGCCCGTAATACAACTTTTTCGCCTTTGAGCATATCTACTCCCTCTAGTTGTGGTTCTATCCACATGCTACCGGCAGTCCAGGCCCACACCCAGGGCGACCGCAAAGGTCGCCCCTACTATATTACGAATCAGTGTGCGAAGCCGTCGCATAGTAGGGGCGACCCTTGCGGTCGCCCTGGTGCGGTGTTTGAGAATGGCCCCAATATGTTAGAGCCGAATCAGGGGACTTGTGACCAGGCAATCGGCCCGCTGGTATCCTTTGTATCCACCTGCTTTGAGGTGTTGTGCCGCGTATCTACCAGGAAGATGCCGCTTTGCCCATCACCGAGCGAGACAACCAGTTGGTTCGGCGATGTAGCGGACCAGATAAAGGTGGAGGCTGGCCCATGCAAATTCAGGCTCAACGGTTTCTGACCGGTCTGCACATTAACGACCATTGTCTGTGTACCTGTGCTGTAGGCGAGCTTCTGCCCATTGGTCGACCAGGCCGGATCAGGCGCTCCGGCGACGCCTGACGCAACCAGCGTATCGCGGCCCGTCGTCACGTTCACCAGGTGAAGCGCACCAACGTTGGATGTCCCGGCTTGCAGGTAATCGATCATCATCCCGTTGGGAGACCACTGCGCAAAGCTGATCTGGACGCCAGATGCCAGGGCCACCGGGGAGAAATCGGTAATATCAGCGCGCCAGAGACCCATCCGTCCAGCGGTGGTGCTTACCAGCAGCCAGCTTCCCACGCCACCATGTCCATTGGGGCTGAAAAGCGCCTGTGCATAATCGCCCATCGCAAGTAGGCGAGGAGTTATATCGCTGCTTACACCCACGCGCCGTGTCCAGATGCTGTGAACATGCCCGGCTGCGCCAACGCTCCAGGTCAGAGCGGGAGTATCGCTGTCCGGCGACCAGGCAAAGGTAAGGACGGCATCGCCGCTATTAGCGGTGCTCTTGTACATGCCATCGGTAATGGTCAGCAAACCGTGATTTTGTGTGTTGTAATCGAGAATGCTGGTAACACCGTTAGCGGTCAGCAGGAACGCTACGCGCATTCCATCAGGAGACCAGGTGGGATGCGAGACGCTGCCCTTGAGGGGAAGCGAAACCTTCTGCACTGAACCCGTGCCGGTCGAGTAGATGTACAGGCTGGTCGCCCCTGAGTTGGTGGGATCGGCGACTAAGGCCAGCATACTGCTGTTCGGCGACCAGGCCAGGCTATTGAGAATGGCGGCTCCAGTATCTGTATCCCAGACCGACGAGGGCTGCACACCCGCTTTGAGCAGGGGCTGTGCAATCACCGTATCGCTCTGTCCATCGCTGCGAATGGTATGGACAGTGGCTTTTTGCAGGTCGATATAGGCCAGCAGATCACCAGCCGCACGCCCCGGCAGAGGAGAACTCACGGCCCAGTTTGCCGCTACCGTAATGCCCTTTGGCGTGAGTGGAACCGCTGCAGTGCTACCATCGGCTGGCGCGCTCATCAGCGTTCCGTCTCGCAAGAAGACCAGGTGCATACCAGCCGCGAGCGGCCCCTGCTGCTGTAGACCGGCAGGAGGCGTAATGGCTCCTGTGGAAGCCTGCCGGGCGGGCTGCATGAGATTCCAGCCGATGTAGCTGCCCACGCCAATCGTGAGCAGGACCGCGGCTGCGATAGCGGCATACATGACGCGCAGCGTTGGTGAACTTCCACGATGCGGTCGGCGAATCGCTGGCTGTTGCCTTGTTGGTTGCTGCGTTGATGCCGGTGAGAAAGCGGAGGTGTCACGGTTCCGGCTTCGACCGCCGGGCAGGGCCACTAACTGTGGTCGTCCTGGCCGGTCGCGCCGCGTGTGCTGTTGACTATGAGGCGTGGTGCCGGTACTGCTGGCATCGAAGGTGCCGGTCAGTTCCAGGTATTCCGGTGAAGAAAAAACGCGATTACGAAGTGCCGGGCTGGGAGCTACGCGAGGCAACTGCGAGAGGAGGTAATCATTGCGACGGAGTTCGGCAAGTGTAGCGCCGCACTGGGAGCAAGTCTCGAGATGTGCAGCTACACCCTTGCGTTCTTCCGGCGCGAGCGCGTTGTCAAGGTAAGCACTCAGGAGTACCTCGACTTGCTCGCAGTTCATTTTATTGCTCCTCCCTGTTCCAGTGTCCGGTAGTGCTCGCGAAACGATTGCCTGGCGCGGGACAAATACATCTTCACCCCGCTTTCCGCGATGTTGAGCGCCTGAGCGATCTCACTGTAGGAGAAGCCTTCCTGCGTGTAAAGCAATAAAGCTGCGCGATATTGTTGAGGCATGCGACGGAGGGCAGCACGCACCAGCTCTGTGGTTCCATAGATCTCCTGCGGGTCGGCGCTTTCGACATCCGCCGGTTCGTGATCCAGATCTTGCCAGGGCAACCATGCAATGAGCTTGCGCCTGCGCAGCGCATCATACGCTGTATTCGTCGCGATACGATACAACCAGGCCGAGAGCTTGAGATTCGCGTCCATTTTGGGCAAGGCCCGGAACGCTTTCAAGAACGTATCTTGCGTCAGATCATCAGCCTGTTCGCGATCCCCTACCAGGTGATACACATAATTGTAGATCGCTGTCTTATATTCGTCGTATATCTGTTCAAAGGACCAGGAACTTTCCGTGGTTTCCACCCGAGCCATGCGCTCCAATCCCTTCGATGGCTAAACCTATCAACCTGTCCGTTCCAACAAGCAACAGGATAGCGGCTCATCTCCGGTTTCGCCAGATGGCGAGGAAGGAAAGCCATTGCCCTTCTGTGTAGTGGAACGGACAACCAACACATTCAGTAACATATCAATGCACGAGATTTACTGTCAATCATGGTAGCATATTTGGCGCAAATTCTAGAATGAAGTAGCCCTACCCGTAGTACTAATGGGGGAAGAGCATGTTTGTATAGCCGCCTGTTCGTTTTACCCCGTCCTCTCAAACGAGTCCCAAACATTTGCTTAGCTAGTTCGAGTATGGTACCATACGTCAAGAAACTGGCACGTCCATAGGGGCGCTATTAATCTGGCATATTCCATAGAGGCGCTATTAATTACGTAGGTGCCGGTTGATCGGCACCTGGCCTCATGGGCCGATCAATCGGCGATGTGCGCGATCAACCGGCACCTACAGACAGGCATAATTGGAGGAAGTCGAGCGACATGATCAACGAGCAACAAACAGGTGGTATACGCACCGTCTGGTGGGAGGAACACGCCTCTCCACCCGGCGTCGCTGTATGCATGATTGATCAGACGCTGCTTCCCCAGCAGGTTGTCATTCTGCGCCTGACAGACGAGTATCACGTGGCTGAAGCTATTACCTCGCTGCGCGT
>DASTKE010000720.1:0-5218 GCA_035716105.1 Ktedonobacteraceae bacterium
GATGCCTTGTGCTCGCCCGCGTCGGATAATTGATACCGCGGGCGAGCACAAGGCATCGCCCCTACGATTTCCTCCGAAGAATGGAGAACCTCTAACCGCAGGTCTTGCATACCAGGAGAGGGTATGTTATATTGTTATCAAGTCACTTAAGTGGCTTGATAACAATATAACATACATCACAATAATAATACACGTATAGGAGGAAACAACATGGGCAAGATCGAAGAACACTCACAGTTGGAGATCGAGCGCGTGCCGATTGGTGTGCGCATGGAGAAGCGCATGATTAAGGTGCTCAAAGCGCTCGCGGAATACCACGACATCACGCTGGGCGACCTGCTCGAAGGCATCGTCCTGCACACCTTTGAGAACATTCCCCCATTTAGCGAAGAGACGCTGCGGCGCATAGCCCAACTGAAGGATGTCTACGGCATGGACTACGACGCGAGAGCCAGCCATCAATTTGTGGAGAAAATACGGGAGACACGGGAAAGTCAGGAAGCCCACAAAGCGTAAGTAGCGCTCTGACGCTTGCACGGTCAGAGAGAAGGGGAGCAGAATATGAGTGACACTATTCTGGTCGGCAGGGGAAAGCACATCCACGAGGTTCCAGCAGCGAACTGGCGCGAACATCTTGAAGCCGCACGCGCTCATGTTCCCCACCGGCTCAGTTTCATGACTGAAGAGCATCACAGGGTGAGAAATTTTGTCGTATATGAACTGCCTCGCAACGAGGGAAAAGCATTGCGGACGGAAGATATCGCTCGCAAGCTCGATCTGGCTCTTGAGCGCGTGGTCGCGCTGCTGGCAGAACTCCAACGCGGGCTGTTTTTCCTGGTACTCAACGCGGCGGGAGATGTAAGCTGGGCCTTTCCGGTAACTGCCGAACGCACGCCTCATGCCTTGCGCTTCAGCAGTGGTGAAGAGATCTGGGCCGCGTGAGCGGAGGACGCGATAGCGACGCCCTTCGTGCAAGGGCGCTTACGTCACGAGGCGCTTTCGGTCGCAATCGAGACTGCCTGCGCACACTGCGGCCAATCACTGCATCTCATGCTGGATAGTGAACTGGCATGGAGCATCAAGGAGCAAGACGCCAGTCCCCTCGTGTTTGAACCGGATGTCGACTGGGTGCAGTTCACAGGCGCGAATATCATCCACGACTACTGACAGAACTCGCTCTTCTTCTGGTCAGAAGAACACGCCAGAGCATACCGTTTGCAGCACCAGCAGGTCAATGGCGTCTACCTGACGCTGGGCCAAATGGCGTATTCTACCCGCATAGCCCAATCCGCGCTTTTCGGCTTCGAGCAGAGGCAGCACTAGAGCCACGGATTTGAGAAGGGATTCATGTGAATGGCCTGCAGCGCCATGTCTTTGCCCTTGAGCGCGGGATAAAAGTTCGGGTCAATGCGCAGCGCCTGTTCATAAGTGTTCAGGGCATCCCTGGGACGCAACATCGTCATCAACAGGTCGCCCTTGTCCACGTAGACAAATGCGTAATGGGGAGAGAGACGGATGAACTCATCGAAAGCAGCCAGCGCGTCTGGATAGCGCTGCATGTCAAGCAGCACACGGCCTTTTCCCAGGTAGGGTCTATCATATGAAGGGTTTAGCTGAATAGCCCGCTCATAGGCAGTCAGAGCCGCTGTAAGGTTTTTCATGGCATAGAGGCAAGTAGCCTTTCCGTAATGGGCAAGCGTGAGTTTGTCGTCCAGGCGCAGCGCCTGCTCATAGGCGTTCAGAGCATCCTGGTAACGGTTCTGATTGTACAGGTTGTCTCCCTCGTCTATCCACTGCTCTTTTGTCTTCTCTACAACCGGAGCCTTTCCCGGAAGAGGAAGCCAGCTTCGCGCAGGCAATGTGAAAGCGGATTGCTGCGGTTCCTCGTCATCCCCCAAAAGTCGCTTAAATGCATCTCCTATTGTTTTTGAAGCGGCGGCATCCAGCGTCGGCTTTTGCGCGATCAGATTGGACGATGAAGTGGCCGTATTCTGCTGCGCAATCTTGCGCACGATCAGATTAATCGATGTAGCCAGCCGCTGGAAAGCGCTCTCGTAGGAGGCAGGTGGCAGAAATGAGATGACCTGCAAGGTATCAAGGTCCTCCGGCACAGCACACGCTTGATAGTGGATAGGTATGATATGCTTTCCCACCGGGCCATTCTTCTGTTTCCAGGCGATGCGAATTTCATCCTTCACCCACTTTGAGTTCAGCGCTTGAGGGGAGAGAACGACGATAAATACGGGCCGGGCCGTCAATTCCCGCACAATAACTTCCCACCAGACATCCCCACCACTCAAGCCACCCTGCGAGTCATACCAGACAGCTTCTTCACTTCCCAAAGAACGCCGCAAGTCCTGAACCAGCCGCGTGCCAAATTCATCATCCTTGCTGCTATGGCTCACAAAGATGCATGGGCCACTCTGAAATGCATTCACCATATGCTGAGTTTCCTGGCTCTTCCGCGCTCCGTCCACCCTGCCCCAGGGCGCAGAGCAACAACTATCTACATCTCATGCCTGTGCATATATTTTAGAATACTCAGCATTTCGCGTCAAGAAAGTATCGCGATGATTGCTTCGCTCAAGTATAGCAAAAATGCGCAGCGATATGGTATGATTTATCATGATAGCCAGAAATACGGCTGTGCTATCCGTTCACCTGCACCCAAAGGAGAGTGCTCGATGATCGCAAGCGATATCATGACCCGCAAAGTATGTACCATCTCCCCGGAAGCCAGCGCGCAGGAGGCTGCCCAACTCCTCTACCAGAAGCGTATCAGCGGCGCACCCGTCGTCGACGCGGAAGGCAGATTGATCGGCATTATCACGGAGGCCGACATCATCAGCAAAGTCCATCGAGAAGGGCTGCGCGTGGGCGACATCATGAGTCATGAAGTCACCGTCGTCACCGAAGATACTTCTGTAGGCGAAATTGCTCAGTTGCTCACCGAGCGCAAGATCAAGCGCGTCCCCGTAGTCACAGATGGAAAACTCGTCGGCATCGTCAGCCGGGCCGACATCGTCCACGCCGTCGCTGAGGGCCACCTGATTATTCGCCCCTGGTGAGGCATGTAGTTGTGATGCAGAATGGCAGGCGAGCGGCTGAGCCACTCGCCTGCCATTCTGCATCACAACTACATACACTAGTACCTTCGGGCGAAAGACTTGAATGTGCGCAAAAAAGACGTGGAAGTAAACGCGGCAATCGGCTATAATGTGCAAAGTAATACCCTGTCCTATGCGCAAACGTAGTAGTATCTGACTGACCAACGATCAGGAGATTTCCAGAGCTGCTCACCGGTGAGATCGCTCGCCGTTCATCCCGGCAGCCAGAAGATAGATAGAGACGAACGAGGTTGAAGTTGAAACGCTCACACTTAGTACGGGAAATTATCGAAACCGTCGCGCTCACGCTGATCATTTTCCTGGTGATTCGCTTTGCCATCCAGAGTTACCGGGTCAGCGGCCCTAGCATGGAACCAGGGCTGAACGACAACGAATACGTGATAGTGAATAAGATGGCCTACCTTTTCCACACGCCGGAGCGCGGCGACGTGATCGTCTTCCATTACCCGCTCAATACCTCGGAAGACTTCATCAAACGCATCATCGGCCTGCCCGGAGACACCATCAAAGTTGACAGTACGCATGTCTGGGTGGATGGGGTGCTGCTGAAAGAACCCTACATCTCGTCTCCCGCCAATCCCGTCGGGCAAACCTGGAAAGTGCCTTCCAACGAATATTTCGTGCTGGGCGATAACCGACCGGTCAGCGACGACTCACGCGACTGGGGCTTCGTTCCCAAAGATTTTATCGTCGGCAAGGCGGTGGTCGTCTACTGGCCGCTCAAAAACTGGGAGCTAGTCAACACCTTTACGCCCGTTTATGCCGCCATCAAAGTTCATTCATAATGTTGAGGAGGATGTAGCATGCCAGACCCTGAACAAGACTATCCAGCGCGCCGGCTATCCAACAATGGGAGCAAGCGTCCGATCAATGACGACGACGATCTGATGCCACCGACCGTCCCTGCCGCGCAAAGATCGCCCACCACACCACTGCCTGCCGCACGCCCATTGCCGCACAGCGTCCATGCATCCCGCCTGCGAGGCCACGGCCTGCGCAACGCGATACTCGCGGGCGTCATCGCGGGTGCTCTCTGCATCATCCAGAGCATCGTCATCACCATTGCCAACGCCTCCACCTACAAAGCCTTCGATGCCGCGACACAGCCAACGGTGAAAGACGCGCTCGCCTTCACGATCTTCGGCTTCGCGCTGCTCACCTTCTTTATCAGTATGCTCATCATCCTGATCGCTGGCTTCCTCGTCGGTAGGGCGGTGGTCAAACGCTGGTTCGGCTTCCTGGCCGGTTTCATCGCAGGCATCCTGACCTACGCCTTCAGCTTCCTCGCGCAATACATTCCCAACTATCCCGGCACGCACGGTACCAATGGCACCACCACCGGCTTCGGCCCTCTTGCAGGCGGCATCTTCATCGCCCTCATCTTCCTGCTCATCTGGGGCATTATCGGTGGCCTCGTCTGCCTCCTCGGTGCCTGGCTCGCCACCCGCAAGCACCCGTATTATGTGGAGGAATAACGGAAAACGTAGGGGCGCTATTCATAGCGCCCGCGTGGCAGGGGGAATAGGGCAATGCAAGCAACTACCAGACATTGCCCTACAAGCTCAGCCACATCGCAATCATGCAGATTAACAAATTAACGCGGTAATAGGCACAAGGTCAGGGCGTTTCATGCCTGTTCTCGTGGGAGTTCAGTACGATTTGTCCTATTACCAGTTTTATTTGTTAATCTGCATAATCAAGCCCCTACATCCACTTCATGCATCTTCAACCCCATCCAATCCACCATCTTCATCAAATGGCACCCTCTCTACACAGCTTGAAGATACTTTAGCGGTACTTTGTTGACAGGGGATTTTTCCTCAATCGAGAGCAACCGACCTCTGATAATGGGAGCGTAAAGAATCCAGGCAGAAGAACTTTCCATACAAGAGCAAGGAAATAGCTTTTCCCCAGCCAACAAAGTACCGGTAAAGGGTGGGGCAAGCTCACACCTTTTAGCCATAAATGGGCCTTAAAACGGGTGGTTGACGATAATGCTTATGAGGATGAGGAGGACGATGGCAACGACCACGACGATCAGGAAGATGGTGCTGCGCCGACCGAGGCCGAGGTTGGGGCGTGACTCCCTC
>DASTKE010000721.1:0-10079 GCA_035716105.1 Ktedonobacteraceae bacterium
ACGGCTTCGGTGCGATTTTTGACGCCGAGGCGGTGCAGGATTTCCTGCACGTAGCCCTTGACAGTGTTTTCGCTGAGGTAGAGTTGGGTGGCGATCTCGCGACTGGAAAGACCCTGGGCGACGAGGCGCAGGATGACAAGCTGCTGCGAGCTGAGCGGATCCGGTATAGGTTCGATAGTTTTTTGCGGCGCTTTACGCAGTTGTGCCAGCACGGCAACGGCGGCTTTGGTATCGATAGCGGCCTCACCACGCGCTACGGCCCGGATGGAGCGTTTGAGGTCGAAGCGCTCGATGTCTTTCACAATGAAGCCACGCGCTCCCGCCTGGATACACTGGGCCACAAGGTTTTCATCGGTGAAGGTGGTGAGGATGATGACTGCCGTCTCTGGATAGTTTGTGGTCACAGCGCGGCACACCTCGATGCCGCTGGTGCCGGGCAGGCGAATATCGAGCAGCGCGATATCGGGACGCAGGCGTTCGATCAATTCCAGCGCCTGTTCAGCATTGGAGGCATCGCCGACAATGGAAAAATCAGGCTCGGAGACGAGCATCGCCTTGAGACCCTCGCGCACCATTTCGTGATCGTCGATGATCAGCAAGCGGATCATAGCGGCATCACCGCCTTGACAATCAGGCCGCTCTCCTCACCATTGGCGAGCAAAAATTGACCGCCCGACTCTTCGATCCGATTGTGCATTCCTTTGAGACCGAGATGGGTAGTATTACCGCGATAGTTTTCCAGCATCTGCGGCGTCAAGCCAATGCCGTTGTCCTGCACGACCAGTACGGCTTGCTCGTTCGTCACCTGCACGGTGACAATTACGGTCGTTGCCCTGGAGTGCCGGCGTACATTAGTCAGCGCCTCCTGTGCGACGGTCAACAGGGTGCTCTCTGTGCAACCAGGAATGGGTGCGGCCCACTCGGCCACGACAAGATCAGCCTCGATATGCGTAGATTCGCGCAGGTCATGAATGAGTGTGAAGAGCATACTGACCAGGCCACCCTCCGATACGGCGTTGGAGGAGAGCGCGAAAATAGCATCGCGCACTTGAGCCGTTCCCAGTGAGGCAAGCTCCTTGATCGAACGAAGATGGCGGCTAAATTTATAGTCCTCCGGCAGGTGTTCCAACACCCAGTCCGCTTTCAGACCAATGGTGAAGAGCGTCTGCTGCACGCGGTCGTGCAGTTCCTGGGCGATGCGGCTGCGCTCATCGGCGATCATCTGGCGCTTCTGCACCCCGGTCAGTTCGTGGTGCAGCGCCTGCATATCGGTGGCAAACTTGCTCAATTCGTGGTTGCGATGCTCCAACTCCGCCGTGCGCTCGCGCACTTCGTGTTCCAACTGCGCAGCGTGCTCTTCCATGGCGCGCCGCTCGCGAGCGACCAACTGCGCGTTGTGAATGGCAACGGCAGCCTGAGCGCTTAATGCCTCGATCAGTTCTACATGCCGCCGCCGGAAACGGGACGGGCGTCTATCGCCAATCAGAAATGCGCCCAGCACGGAACCCTCGCGGGTGCGCAGTTGCACGCCCAGGAAGCTGCGCACGGGAATATGCCCGCGTGGCACGCCCACGTAAAGCGGGTCTTCATGCACGTCATCCACGACAATCGAGGAACCGCCCCAGAACACGGGCTGCAAGATGCCAATTCCCTCCACATGTCCCAGGTGACGGAAATGCCTGGCAATGCCTTCTGTCGCACCGGAAATAGCCGCCAGATCAAAGACAGCCTGATTCGCAAGGTCTGGCGTGTCCTTGCTATCCTCACCAGCTACTTCCGGTATCAGGAAAAAAGCGGCGTACTCGGCGGCGGTCACTTTCCTGGCCGCGTCGGTTATCATCTGCAACAGGAGTTGCAAATCAAACTCGGAGGTGAGCGCAATCGCGATACGGTTCAGTTGCGCCAGTTCTTCCGCCTGCTCTTGCAGGTTCGCAATCAGTTTAGCGCGGTCCTCGTCAACAGTCTGCGTCATCGGCTACTCCCAGGCATTCAGGGGCTAAGAGCGATTGGATGGCCTCAGTATATCACACCACCGCGCCATTACGGGAAACCGCCCAGAAAGCCCGCGTCTTTCAAGCGGGGGATGAATGGGCGTTCCTTTTTTGGAGAGAGGCGGGAGGGAAAATGGTTGACCCAACCATGTGTTGGTTGTAAAATACGTGCATGGAGAGCTACCAAACCAGGCGCATTTGGACACAGACCTTGTCTCAGCTCCGCTTGGTTGCTGCTCTGACAAACACCAGCATGGTCCGGGTAATTGACCGGCTGGCTGAGGAGAAATGAAAGCGCCTCAAAGAGCGCCGAGCGCGAGGTGAGGATTCGTGTTGATCTATGAGTACAAATTGCACGGGAACAAGGCCCAATATCAAGCCATCGATGAGGCGATACGAGTGGTGCAGTTCATCCGCAATACGTGCTTGCGCCTGTGGATGCAGACTCGTGGCATCAGCCGCAATGATCTGCAATGCTCCTGTTCTCAGCTTGCCAAAGAGTTCCCTTTTGCCGCTTGTCTCAACTCCCAGGCTCGTCAAGTTGCCGCCGACCGGGCCTGGTCTGCTATCGCTCGCTTTTATGAGAACTGCCGCACCCACCAGCCAGGCAAGAAAGGCTATCCTCGCTTCCAACACGATAACCGCTCAGTTGAGTACAAACAAACAGGCTGGAAGCTGGAACCGGACGGCAAGCACATCACCTTCACTGATGGCTGCGGTATTGGACGCTTGCGCTTGATAGGCAACAAGGAGCAACGCATCGAAGCGTTTCCCACAAAGCAGATCAAGCGGGTTCGCATTCTCAAACGGGCCGATGGCTACTACGTCCAGTTTGCGGTAGAAGCTGTGAGAAGGATTGAGCATGTTCCTACCGGCAAACACGCCGGGATTGATATGGGCTTGAAAGAGTTTCTTACCGATAGCGATGGAAACACGATTGCCAATCCCCGCCACTTGAGAAAAGCGGAAAAGCGCTTAAAGAAGCTGCATCGGCGGCTTTCTCGCACGCAAAAGGGTTCTCAGAACAGGAAGAAAGCCAGAAAGCACCTGGCCAAGGGCTATCTCAAAGTGCAGAGGCAGCGTGAAGACTTTGCCCGCAAGACGGCAAGCACGCTTATCACATCTCACGATCTGATTGCCTATGAACACTTGAGGATTGCTCACCTCGTCAAGAATAGGAAGTTGGCAAAGAGCATCAGTGACGCCGCGTGGGGGCGCTTCCTCTCGTGGCTCACCTACTATGGCGCGGTCCATGCTGTCCCTGTCATGGCGGTCGAGCCAGCATACACCAGTCAGGATTGTAGCGCCTGTGGCACACGGATCAAGAAGTCTCTCTCCGTCAGGACACACCTCTGTCCTGGCTGTGGGCTGGTGCTTGATCGAGATCACAACGCGGCCATCAACATTCTGCACAAAGCTTCCCGTACCGGAGGGCATTCGGAAACGGGTACTCCTGCGAGAGTACAAAACGCTTCTGGACAGACTACCCCTACTCGTCTCTCTGCAAAGAAGACGGGCAAGTCGGCTGGGTGAAAGAAGAACCCCCGCTATAAATGAGCGGGGAGTGTCAGAGAACCATCACGCTTTACCTTCTATCTCATCCTTCAAGGAAACAAGTTGCCCGGAGCATCAAAGCGTAATGAAAATGTCAACTTGCCTGAGAATACCCACAATATTATAAGCTTCCTCGTCGGGCAAGGGCCGGGCAACCTGTGAGCTGAGCACCTGCAAAGCGCCGCGACAAATGCTCAGTTCACGCGGGAATTGCTGCTCGACCAGGGTTCGCACAGTATCGCTGACCAGCATTCCCTTGTGCTGTGTGCCGCGTTCCAGGATACAGGCCAGG
The DNA here is from genome assembly GCA_035716105.1 of Ktedonobacteraceae bacterium. Taxonomy (GTDB): domain Bacteria; phylum Chloroflexota; class Ktedonobacteria; order Ktedonobacterales; family Ktedonobacteraceae; genus CADDYT01. The sequence goes on from DASTKE010000721.1 coordinate 3,838, forward strand.
TGCAGCATCAGCCCGGCCAGCACCTCTATCTCAAACGTCTCTCCTACCTCCACCTCGATCAATTCGATCATGCGCTCAATCAAGGGCATAGCCCGTGCCGGATTGAGAAACATCATATGCTGCCCCAGCGTTGCCGTGATCTGACGCACCAGGTCGGCACGCTGCGTAAACGCGGGTGTCGCCCCGGCAGCAAATGGCGCGTCAATGCTGCGCGTAAACGCGGACGGAACCGGCGGCTCGTGAAAGTACACCGGTGGCTCCAGCAAGGCTGGATCGATCAGCGTTGCTCCCAGCAATGTGCGTAGACGTGCGATACCGTCGCCAAAGAGAAAATCGGTGAGCGCGATGTACGGGTAGCTTTCCAGGTGTGGATTAATCGTACCTACCACAGCCACGACGTGCCGATTTCCAACCAGGCGCTGCACATCGGCCTCGGTTTTACCGGAGAGGCTGATATCCATGCAGACAATTTCCACCTCGTGTTGGCGCAAGTCGGGCAGGTGTTCCGCAATCAACTCAGCGATCCTGGTTGCGCTGCCAAATCCCGTCAGGCAGATGGAAAGGATCACTCGTGGAGTCCCTGCTCTCTGCGGGACAAAACCGCCGTGCATCTCACCCAGAGTAAGAAATGGTTCCTCCCCACGTTCACCATCCCCATATCCCCCGTGTACATCTCGACTCTGGCTCACAGCAACCTTCGCGCCATTGCCATTGGCCGGTTTCATCGCCGACTGCAACAACGGCGAAAGACTGGCGGCAAGCTGATCGAGCGTAATATTGCGCGAACGTTGGGCCTTACGCACAGCTTCAATCACCAACGGTGCCGATACACCGGCGATAGCTCGCACCTGCGTGCCAGTTTGTCGCGTAACCAGTTCACCGAGCGAGAGGAGTGAGGCGAAGTCAACCAGCAACAACACGCCGCCACCCTGATCAGCCACTTTTACCCAGCGCGCCACCTGTCCAATCAGCTCATCGGGCGATTGCTCCAACGTCAGTTCGACCCAGCGCACCGAGTTCACACCAACCAGCGTGTTTGCCAGTTCCGCGATGCCAGCCGCGATGCCCCGGCCATGCGCCGCGACGACGATGCCCACCGTCGATTGTTCATCGCCCAGCAGCGCATCGGCGTTGGCAAGCAGGATCGCCAGCACGTCGGTCTCGCTTTCGGGCAACGAAACCCCCAGGGCTGAGCGAACCTGCAACAGCGCCACCTGCGCCACCTCGTACTCAATGGGATAGGTGCGCCGCACAGACTCGATCACCGGTCCGACAATCTGCCGTCCATCGGCGATGCGCTCCAAGGTGCTAGTCAGGTGCATCGCCAGCACCAGCGCCAGCTTCTCCGGGAAGGCACGCGCCAGTTGTTCCTCGGCGTACTGCACGATGTAGCGACTCACGGCGGCAATGCGCTCATCCACCAGCGTCGTCACCGTTTCGGGCAAACCAGAACTGACCTGGTTGGCGTATTGCTGGAAGTAACGCTGGATATCCAGTTGCAGCAAGCGGTTAATCTCATTATCTGGCAAACCGCCCTTGCGCAGCATATTCAGGTCGCTGCTGATCGCCTCGTAGAGGTCTTGCGCCGATTCAGGCAGGCTGTCCAGGCTAAGACCGGTCGGTGTAAAAATATGGGTGGCTTCTAGCAGGTGCAGGACAGGCTCCAGCCGCCGGTGCAGTTCGGCGGTGCGCAGCAGGCCGCGCCGCACGTGATCCGGCAAGATATCCAGGTGGACATGCAGCTCGGACAGGTTGTTGGTGCGATATTCGAGGTAAGCGCGGGCGCAGGTAAGCTGCACGTCGGTGCGCAACTGGCCGATATTGCCGGGGCAATCGTAGAGCAGCAGCGCTCGCAGTGCTTGCGGCGCGACGTGGATATGCGCGCCAATGCTGCTGCACTCGGTGGTAAAAAAGGCGCGCAGCAGTTCGTACCGCTCCACCATCGTGCGCTCGTGCAGGCCCGGCAGCGTGATGGTCATGGGAATGCGGCGACGAAATGTGGACAGGAGCGCCGCGTTCGGGTCTTCCGTCGTGGCTGCAAGCAGGAGCAGCGAGGAGTGGCGCTCTTTGACATCGCCCAGACGCCGGAAACGCTCGCGATCCATCAGGTAGAACAGCATCTCCTGACCCTCCGGCGGCAAGCGATGCACCTCATCCAGGAAAAGGATGCCCCGGTGCGCCTGCTCCACCAATCCCTCGCGGTCGCGGTCAGCACCGGTATAAGCACCGCGTACCACGCCAAAGAGATGCGCCATGAGCAATTGAGGATTGCCGGCATAGTCGGCGCAGTTGAAGCTGATGAAGGGCGCGTCGGGAGGCAGCGCCTTCAGTTCCAGTGCGAAAGCGTGCATCAGACGGGCAAATGTCGTCTTCCCAACGCCGCTTGGGCCATAGAGAAGCGTATGCAGACCGCGAGGCGGGTAGAGCATAGCGGCTTTGGCCTGCTGGATGGCAACCTTCAGCCCTTCACCTCCGCCAATCAACGTCTCAAAGCTGGTCACGACCGCTCCGATATGCACCGAAGCAGCGACGGCGGGTGGCTGACCTGGCTGCCGGGTTGCCAGCGGCGTTGGCAGTTGTGGCTGCACTCCCTGCCATTGCTCTTTTGTGTCACGAGTAGCGGAGAGCGCATCGGGACTGGGGGAAGATGATTTCACCACAAACAGAACTGGACGGCCTGGAATGCGCTCTATCCGTCCTTCCTGCGCCAGCAAATTGAGGTCACGGCTAGCATTTGTGCGGTCTACATCAGCCAGTTTGGCCACTTCTTCCGCACTGAAGCCAGCATGACGCCGCAGCACACCATCGTGGGGCAGGCGCTGCTTATCAAGCGTTTGTAACGCCTCAAATACCCGCTCTTTGCGGAGCAAAGGCTTACTCCTTCCGTGCAGGTGGTTCGGGGTACCTGCTGCGACGCTAGTGTAGCATACTGATGCATGAGGAACAAGGGAAGAAGACGATCATTCGCCGTTGAAGACCTCTACCACTCCACTACTATACTACGTTCTTTCGTTACGCAATGTCACAGACTCACAAGTCCCCGGTACAGTTCTCCATACACGAACGCTGAGCGCTATGAGGGGCAATTACCCCTCATAGCGCTCAGCGTTCGTGTATGGAGAACCGTATACCTATCCCCACACGGATTTTGCTACGCTTGCCACAAGTTCGAGCTTGCGGCGCTCGTCGTCAAGGGTGATGCGGTTGCCCTCTATGGTAGAGGCGAAACCGCATTGAGGACTGAGCGCAAGACGCTCCAGAGGAACGTACTGCGCGGCAGTTTCAATACTATGGCGCAACTCGTCAGGCGATTCCAGTCGCGGCTTTTTGGTTGTGATCAGACCAAGCACAACGACGCGGTCTTCCGGTACATGGCGTAGTGGCTCGAAGCCGCCGGAACGTTCATCATCGTACTCAAGCAGGAAACGATTGAATTTCGTCAGGTTAAAGATGCGCGAAATCGGCTCGTAGTCGCCCTGGGCGTAGAACCTGCTCTGGTTGTTGCCCCGGCAGATGTGCAGTCCAAAGGTGATATCTTTGTGGTCGCCGATGATGGCGTTGTCCATCTCGATGCACAGGTCAATCAGCTTCTCCGGGTCGCTGCCGCGCTGTCGATAGCCCTCCCGCATATCGGGATCGAGCAGGGCCGCGTACTGGGGCGCATCGATCTGGATATAGGTGCAGCCCAGGCGCACCAGTTCATCCACCTCGCGGCGCGAGAAGTCCACGATGTCGGACAGGTAGGCATCGCGAGTGGCGTAGGCACCCTTCGACTTCTCAGGATCGTAGTAGGCCGCCGCCTGCTGCGCGCTCAGCATAGTGACTTTACCAGCGCGTGGCTTGCGCGAACGCAGGTACACCCACTCCTCACCGCACATGCTCCTGCGCCACGCCATTTTCTCCACAACCACGGGCCGTTTGAGTACGAGCTTATCTCCCGTCTCGTCCCGAAAGGGGATCGCCCACCCACCGAGCTTATCGAAGCCCGCTACCGAATCGATCAGGTGTCCATAGAAGGCGTAGCGTCTCTGCTCGCCATCGGTAATCACGTCGATGCCCGCCTCCTCCTGCATCGCGATGGCCTCGTTCACCGCCCGGTCCTCTATGGCCTTAAATTCCGCCGGACTGATTTGCCCGGACGCAAGCTGCTCGCGTGCCTCTATCAGGTAGCCAGGCCGGAGCATACTACCCACTACTTCAGCATGATACGCCATAATGAAACCCTCCTTTTGTCGATGAAAAATACACCTTTTAGCCCGTAACACCTGCTTTAGTATAGACACATCCTGATGGATTAGACAAGGAAAAAACAGATTCGTGCTGCTTCCAGCCAAAAATCAGATAATGCCTGAACGGGAATACGGTTGATTCCTGATGCGAGGAAAGGAACAATCCTGCTATAGTTCTTCCAACACAATCTCAATGCCAAAACTCATCAAGCTTATATAATGAAGATGAACAAAAGAACGCGGCGATGAAAGGCAACGTAGGGGCGCGCTCAATCGCGCTCCTACGTCCGTTGCGGACTGTTGTCAGACTATTTTGTTAACGCTCATTAGATGTACTAGTAAGGAGTACAGCTATGCGGCTGGTCTGGAACCTTCTTAAACAAGGTCTCGGTCTCCTTATTGTATCGGGTTTGCTCCTGCTAGTCAGTTGCAGCAGCTCACCCGGAATGGATAGAGCAATCAGGTCAACACCTGCTTCGCAATCTGCGCCATCTCTCTCGACTTCCTGGGAAACTATTGCGCTCAGCAAATTGATTGGGACTGATAAAGCATTTCTCTCCTATGCTGTTTCGCCCACCGATCCTGAGACCATGTACGCCTGCACCAGCGACGGGAGTTCACTCAACCAGCATCCCATCAGGCTCTGGCGCACACACGATACCGGTCTGCACTGGTCAGCACTTTCCCTTCCCGCATCTTTCGGTACCGGCTGCACCATCTCCATGGCTCGCTCACAACCGCAACGCATCGCTGTTCTAATGACCAATACTTATGACAACCAGCGCCCATGCGACCAGGACATGTTGTATCTCAGCAATGATGGTGGCAATAGCTGGAAACATATCCCGTATAGCTCTCTTGCTCCACAGGGCGCGAGAACCGTCTTCTGTCAGGTGACAGTGACCGCCCACTCCCTCTACCTGTGTTATTCATTTATCAGTGGCGGACAAAACTCTCCACAGGTGAGCCTGTTAGAGCGCACCGACGATGATGGCGCTTCCTGGTTACGAATTGATTCCGCATTCGGCTCTTCCGCGCTCTTCTCTGCACCGGCGGTAGGCGCAGACGATACTCTGGCAATCGCAGTCACGCACGTACTCCCCGCTTCCAAGACCCAATCAGTGCTATGGATAAGCCATAACGCGGGAAATTCCTGGCAGCAAGGAGGAACGCTTCCAGTTACAGGAACATACCTGCTCGCACCGCGCCAGCAGAATACCCCCTGGCCATCATCAACCGCACCATTTTATGTGCTCGCAAATGAACAAATACCATCCGACCTTTACGATCTTCAGGCATTTCAAAGTGGAAACGGGAGGCAGTGGACAGCCCTTCCTCCATTGCCTGCCCCCGGCACGAGCGCCAGGCAACCCGGCCTGTTGCAGGCACTGGCAGTCAAAGATGATGGCGTTTCCTGGCCTTCGGCGTCAATCCGAAAACTGGCCTGCCCTCCCACCCCACTGCTGGACAGGCAGCAACACCCGCCTTCTGGCTCTGGATATGGAATCCTCATACCTCACGCTGGCAAGTTCTCTCGCCCCCGTTGAACCATCCCGAACGTGAAAGCTGTGGGCTGTGCTGGTATGCACAACTCTCCATCGGCTCTGATCATACAACCTACCTCTATGTCTATCATTGGGACAACGGAAACACTATCTTCCGTGTACGCTTGCCAGCAGCATAGGGTATGCAATGGAAGTGGGTCTCTCAACTTTCCTTATATCTTTATATTCTTATGGCTATAAGAAGTCCTTGCTTGACACGAGCCATCCCATGTCACCTAATAAGGTCATATTGCTATTTTTGATCTATAAGCTGAGAAGAAAGGAATGGCTGAGCACAGATGGCATTAGAGTTTGGTTTGATTGTTCCGCAGGGCTGGCGTATGGACCTGGTGGGCATAGCTGATCCGGTTGAGGCATATGAGACAATGACGCGGGTCGCGCAGGAGGGCGAAGCGTCAGGATATGCTTCGATCTGGCTTTTTGACCACTTTCACACGGTGCCTGAGCC
>DASTKE010000722.1:0-5881 GCA_035716105.1 Ktedonobacteraceae bacterium
TTGAGCAGGATGTTGGGGCGGATCACGATGCCGAAGTAGTTGCGCAAGTCTTCGGGCCGCAGTCCATGCAGCGGTGGACGACTGGCCTTGCCCGTGATGCTGAACGCCTCGACGCCCTCGGCCAACGTCGCAGCTTCTCCGGCGACATAGCTCTTACCAGAACGGAAGCCCGGCAGCAGGTGGCAGAGTTCGGGATGCATTGGCCCGCAGTGGTAGCATTCCTCGAAATTCTCAATCACCAGCTTCCAGTTGGCCTGTATATCGTAACTGATCGTCTTGCCGACCTTTAACTCTCCCATGGTAAAGCGAGTAAATGGTTCATACGTGCCGAAGCGTTCGAGGATTGGCCCATTGATCTGTGTCTCAAAGGGGGCGGGATCGTCAGCCAGATTGAGCCAGATCAGCCCTTCCCAGACTTGCAATGCCACCGGTACCAGCCCAAACGCGGCACGATCAAACTGCTCATCGGAGAGGATATTCGGCGCGCCGATCAACCGCCCATCGAGACCATACGTCCAGGCGTGGTAGCGACATTGTATCGAGCCTTTAAGCTGTCCCTCGGCCTCGGTGCAGAGACGAGAGCCACGATGCCGGCAGACGTTGAAAAATGCGTGAAGCATTCCATCCTTGTCGCGCACCACGATCACGCTTTCTTTTCCCAGCATCACCATCTGGTACGAACCTGCATGTGGCAGCGCCTCGGCACGGCCCACGCAGACCCACATCTGCGAAAAGATACGCTCAAGCTCCTGCTCGTAGATAGCGGGGTCATAGTAGTAACGGCCAGGGAGTGTTGAAAGATACGAGGAGGTTTCAGGACGGAAAGAGATACTCATGTGTTCCACCTCAGTTTAGGGGTAAAGGGACGAACGAACCAGCTTCCCACGAATGGGCTATATACCAAGTATAAAGAGAAAAGGGCTTATACACAAGACCGGTTTGGGATCGGGGGTGGTTCCTTTTTTGTGTCCACGCCAGGGATGTGCTCAAAAAGGGAGCCTGGGATGCTCGCGCTCCTACATTTCGGTTTTATGCGCCGGGCGAGCATGACGGATATCGCGGTTCGCCATGACGATGAGTGCCAGTATTATCTGCCCAATGGTGGCCAGCAGAACGGTTATTTGCGGTCCATAGTACTGTAACAGAATGCCCGTGAGCGCCTGCCCTATGGGTGAGGCACCGAGCGCGATCAACCGCGCCACGCTGTTGACCCGGCTCTGAAGGGCGTCGGGCGTGATGGAGAGCCGGTAGCTGACATAGGTGATGTTGTAGAATGGCCCGATGAAAAAGGCCGCGCCAGTCAGCAGCCCAAGCAGCAGTGGGGAGGGAAGCGCAACCAGTGGAAACCAGCAGATGACGTACAGCCATAAGACGCCGGTGATGATCTGCCCGAAGCTGAAACGGCGAAGAATAGACTCTGCGGCGACAGCGCCCAGGATACCTCCGATGCCCGCGATACTGAAGATCAGACCAATAGTGGCAGAGGAAGCTGAGTGCTTCTGAGCAATGACGATGATAATCAGTGTTTGACCCGCGCCGAAAAAGATGTTGCCCGCGGTAATGAATGCCATTGAGCGCAAGACGGGTTGGTGCCAGAGCCAGTTCAGCCCCGCGCCAATTTCACGGCGTAGATTGCGTTGGACTGCCTCGCGCTGCTCCTGAAACGGTACGCGAATGAGCAGCAGCGAGAGGACGGAGACGCCGTAGGATAGAGCATCTGTCAGGAAAGGCAGCAGGGAGCGTATGGCGAATAACGTGCCGCCCAGTGCTGGACCAAGCAGGGATGTCAGTCCCGCCGTCACCTGTGTCCGGCTCATCGCGGCAGGCAGTTGCTCTTTTGAGACAACCTGGGGGACGCTGGAAATCTCGGCAATGTCGAAGAAGGCTTCAAATATCCCCTCGATGAAGGCGATCATATAGAGTTGTACAAGTGTCAGGTGTCCGGATAGGGCGGCAATTGGGATACTTGCCAGACTGATTGCGCGCACTGTATCGCAGATCAGCATCACTCGCTTGCGGTTCCAAATACCCTTGTCTGGCTAGAAGTGATACGATATCGGCGGTGTAGCTGTGTTTTCCCTTGACTGAGTGATAATACCTGTACTATGCTGTTGGTGTTGGCACTGATGTCCAGACAACACACATGTAGCCCCCGATTTATCAGGGGGCGAGCGAAGCGAAGGAGCAAGCTATGATTAAGCCCTATACTGCCGTTGGACTCATCCCCACTGTGCGAGGCATTCGCACCCGCGCCGATATCAAACGCAACCTGGAACACCTCTCGCATCTTGTCAAAGCTGCCTCCTGGCTCTCAAGCCTTGACCTGCCCGTCCGGTTGATCGCTTTCCCGGAAGGGGCGCTGCAAGGCTTCAACGACGAGGTGCTTGACCTCGACCATGTTCAATTCGCCAGGGAAGGCGCTATAGATATTCCCGGTGAGGAGACCGAGGAACTGGGCAAAATCGCAAAGCAATATAACGCCTTCATCATGGCCCAGGCGAAGGCGCGGCACCCGGAGATCAAGGATCGTTTCTTTAACGTCGGCTTCATCATTAATCCAGATGGGGAAGTGATCTTGCAGCACTACAAGGTTTCTCCGCTCTTTCCGGTTGAACACTCTGTCTGCCCGCACGACATTCTGGATTGGTGGATAGAGCGTTACGGCAGAAACCTGGATGCCTTCTGGCCCGTCGTCGATACGGAGATCGGGCGACTGGGCATCATGATGGCAAACGAAGGCTCCTACCCCGAAAACGCCCGTGCGCTGGCAATGAACGGTGCCGAAGTGGTGTATCGCGCCTCCTATCCGCACCCTGCCACCGGCAACGATATATTTGAAATTCAGAGCCGCGCCCGCGCCCTCGATAACAACATGTATCTCGTCGCGCCCAACATGGGAACGTATTATCTCTTCCCGGAAGAAGATACTCCCATCGATACCTTTGGTGGGCGCTCCTTCATCATCAACTATAAAGGGCAGATCGTCGGTCGCCAGGACTATGGTGCCGGCTCGACCTATGTCGGCGGCGTCATTGACATCGAAGCCCTGCGCGATCATCGCGCTCGCGCCCAGTGGGATAATTGGATGAAGGATATCCGCACCGAACTCTACCAGATGCTCTACGAGCAGCCCATCTATCCCAAAAATCTCTATCTGGACAGAGAACCCATGAAGCACGCCGAATACAAAGAAAAGGTCATCCAGCCTCAGATTGACCTCATGCACGAGCGCGGCATCTGGGTCAAGCCGGAGCGGTAAACGGATTGCTGTTTTGGAGGGAGAAGCTCGCCCGTGGCTGCTCGCCACGGGCGAGCACAAGGCATCGCCCCTACTTCCCCTTCAAGCTCTGGCCAGTGTATGAACCGGTGGTGCGGGCGATCTGTTCGGGAGTTCCCTCTGCGATCAATCTGCCGCCTGCTGCACCACCTTCCGGCCCCAGGTCGATGACCCAATCGGCTGCCTTTACCAGTTCCAGGTTGTGTTCGACAACTATCACGGTGTTGCCTGCATCCACAAGGCGCTGGAGCACTCCCAGCAGACGGGCGGTATCGGCCAGGTGCAGGCCAGTGGTCGGCTCATCGAGCAGGTACAATGTGCGACCGGTGACGCGACGACCCAGTTCCTTCGCCAGCTTGACGCGCTGGGCTTCGCCGCCTGAAAGCGTGGTGGCGGGTTGTCCAAGTTGAAGATAGCCCAGGCCAACTTCGGAGAGTACCTGAAGGCGGGAGCGGGCGGCGGGAACATCCTTGAACAGCGCCAGGGCTTCTTCAACAGTTAGATCGAGCACCTGGGAAATGTCATGTTCGCGGTAGCGCACGGCGAGCGTCTCGCGAGTGAAGCGACGTCCGTGACAGGCCGGGCAGCGTACTTCCACATCAGGTAGGAAATGCATTTTGATGGTCAGTACTCCTGTGCCTTCGCAGCGTTCGCAGCGGCCACCGGGAACGTTGAACGAGAAATGCCTGGCGGCTAATCCCTGATGGCGCGCTTCAGAAGTAGCGGCAAATGCCTCGCGAATCGGAGTAAACGTATCAGAATAGGTCGCGGCATTGGAGCGCGGAATGCGTCCAATGTGGTTCTGGTCGATGGTGATGATCTTATCGAGATATTCATAGCCCTCGATAGCGTCGTGTTCGCCAGGAGCGTCATTGGCACCATACAGGCGCTGGCGGATGGCGCAGTCGAGGATATCGAACACCAGTGTAGATTTTCCCGACCCGGATACACCCGTTACCGCGACCAGCAAGCCCAGCGGCAGGCGCACCGTAATATCCTGAAGATTATGCTGGCGAGCGCCATAGATGGTAATGGCTTTGTCGCCTGGCACGCGCCGGTGTCGTGGGACAGGAAGGGATGTCCGCCCGGCCAGGTAATCTCCGGTGGGCGAGCCGGGCTGCGCTGCCACTTCAGCCGGTGTACCAGCGGCGACCACCTGTCCACCGTGTTTGCCAGCACCGGGGCCGAAGTCGATTACATAATCTGCGGCGGCAATCATTTCCAGGTCGTGTTCGATGACGAGTACGGTGTTGCCGGTATCGCGCAGGCGGCGCAAGACAGCGATCAGGCGGCGACTGTCGCGAGCGTGCAGCCCTATGGTTGGCTCGTCGAACACGTACAGAACGCCGCTCAATCCTGAGCCGAGCAAAGAAGCCAGGCGCAAGCGTTGGGCTTCACCGGCTGAAAGTGTCGGCGATGAGCGTTCCAGCGTCAGATACCCGGCACCAACTTCGACCAGTCGTGCAATGTTCACTCCCAGATCAGTCAGAATAGGTTCCGCGATGAGCATTTCATCAGGACTGAGAACGGCTGGAAGATTGCCCAGCCAGGTGCCGAGATCGCCGAGCGGCAGGCGCGAGAGAGTGATGATGGTCTGCCCGTTGACGGTCACAACCCGGCTTTCAGGACGCAAGCGCGTGCCTTCGCAGTCGGGACAGGTCTGAGTAATCAGAAATTCTTCCAGCTTGTCGCGGTAATCGGCCTCGTTTATGTGCGCGTGCATGTGTTCTGCGTAGCGGCGGAGGAGGTTGGTAGCTATGCCTTCAAAACGTCCCTGGCGTACAGTGGTTGGTGGCTCGATCTGTGGGAAGTGACGGCGAAAGAGTGGGCTGTTCACGCCAAAGAATAGCAGGTCGCGCTGCGCCTGAGTGTAGTCTTTGACTGGCAGCGAGACATCGAATGTGAAGCCGTAATGGGACGCGGCTGCTTGCAACGTCGGGGTGTGGTAGTTGATGTACTGGTTATCCCAGTCGGAGATGGCTCCCTCCAGGATGCTCTTTTGCTCGTCGACCAGCCGTTTAAGGTTGGCCTGATGCACGCTGCCCAGCCCGGTGCAGGTTGGACAGGCTCCGTCGGGTTTATTAAAGGAAAAGTGAGCCATGCCCATCTCTGGAACAGGCACGCCACAATGTGGGCAGGGAAAGGTTTCTTCAGGTGCGGAGACATCGTCATCAGTGCCGGATTCACGCTCCCATTCGGCATTGGCGTCGAAGGAGGGCGGAACGTCTTTCCCACAGTTCGGACAGGGGCGGTGTCCCAGGCGAGCAAACAACACACGCAGATACGTGTAGACTTCAGTGGTCGTGCCAACAGTGGAACGCGGGCTGTGGTTGGTGAGATGCTGGTCTATACTGATAGATGGGGAAAGCCCGGTGATGGTGTCGACCGGAGGTTTCGCCAGGCCAAAGGGAACCATTCCCAGCGCCTCCAGGTACTGGCGCTGGCCTTCTTTATGCAAAATGTCGAAGCCAAGCGTGGATTTGCCCGAACCGGACAGGCCGGTCAGAACGACGAACTGGTTTTTGGGAATTGTAAGGGTGACATTTTTCAGATTATGCAGCCGAGCGCCACGAATAGTGATGTGAGCAGTCATTTGACCTCCAG
>DASTKE010000723.1:0-3775 GCA_035716105.1 Ktedonobacteraceae bacterium
ATGCCCATACACAACGATTCTCTCGCTCAGCATCACGGGGAGTTCATAAAATATATCGATACCTGGGCGCAGGCCGATCTTTCAAACTCAACTACTCACGGAGACTGGTAGTTTCTCTACGTGAATCATTCCAGGTTCTGCACAATGGTCGAGGTTATCTCAGATAATCTCGACCATTGTGCAGAACCTGGAATGATTCACGTAGATTCAGTGTCCGCTTTATTGTATTTCGATGCAAAAAAGAACCCGGGCGGTACAGTAAGCCCTCTGGCGCTAGATGAGCTTCTATGATAAACTCTAGCGTAAAGCGCTTATGAAAGTATACCGAACAAGCGCTAATAAGGAGCTAAAAACTGTGCTGTACCATATGGGCGAATATTATGAGCGTGTAGATGATTATGAATTGGAATATCAGAGCCAGTCGGAGCTGGATGTGCCGTTCTGGTGCGAGTTGGTGCTGCGCTACACGCCGCGGCGCGTGCTGGAACTGGCCTGTGGCAGCGGGCGCATCGGCATGGAACTGCTGCACATGTCCGGCGACTTTCAGTTAGAGGGACTGGATATCGCGCCGGAGATGCTGGCGGCGTACCAGCGCAAGCTGGAACGAGAACCAGAAAGCGTGCAGGAGCGCGTCACGCTGCACGAAGGCGACATGAGCGACTACGAACTGGCGCACAAGGGTGGGTTTGACCTGATCTTCCTGCCCTTCAATTCTATCGCGCACCTGTACGAAATCGAGCAGCAGCTTGACACGTTCAAAAACACGTATGATCATCTGGCACCCGGTGGGCGCTTCGTCGTCGATATCTTCCTGCCCGATATCGACTACCTGAGCGACGCGCTCAACCGGCCATCGAACGTCTACCTGGAAGACGAGATTCCCGATCCAGACAACGAGTTTACCATGCTGCTTTACACCAGCCGCAAATTTGACCCGTTTGAGCAATTGCAACACATCGTCTGGACACACGAGAAGTTTTACGAGGCAACGGGCGAAAACGAGCGCTACCTGACGAAGCTCGATATGCACATCTTCTTCCCCCGCGAGCTTCAACTGCTCTTCCTCGCCACCGGCTTCGGCATCGAGGCCATCTACGGCGGCTACGACTGGAAGCCCTTTGGTCGCGGTACGCGCCAGATCGTTGTCGGACGCAAAGCCAGATAATATGAAACTGTACGCGGGTGACGTACTATGCTACCCGCGTGCAGGCTTTGCTAATTCTGTGTGACCGTGATTGTATAAGAGCCGGTGCTACTTGCTGTCTCAGGATTACATACGCCAAAGGAGAGCGGACCACCGGGGGCAGTCATGGTAAAGGTATAAGAGTGTGTGTCCTGGTAGCCTGGCAACGAGACAAAGTTATCTGTTGGTTGACTATTGATATACAGAACCTCACAGCTGGGGTGCTGCGGCGGATTAAGCTGATTGCCCAGGTCATCAGTGTAGAGGTAAAAGGCATCAGACCATTGCGTAGATGAGGCCTGACCTTCTCCACTTACTGTCACGGTTACTGTCCCACTGTAGGAATACTGTGTCGACACGCCAGGCGTACCGGCAGCAAAATCTACTGTCAGCGTTTCAGTGGTCGGCGTCGGATCTGGTGTAGGTGGCGTTGTCGGATCCGGTGTGGGACCGGCAGTTGGTACCTGGGTTGGTGCCTGGGTTGGCTTCTGAGTCGGATGAGGCGTTACCCCCTGCGTCGGCTGGAAAGCGGCTCCCGGCGCGACAGAAGGGGTTGCTCCCGGCGTGGCATGACTTTTCACTGATGCCTTATGTCCAGTTGTTGGCGTAGACTGTAATGGGACAGTGGATGTTTGCGCAGCGGACAGGGTAGATGATGAAGCGGTTGCTGTAGGGTTGGTGGTCACGATTTTCTTTGAAGGGTCAGAAAAGGTATTAAAGAAAAGCGTGCCAAGCAGGCCAACCAGCAGAATACAACTGATGGCCGCGATGATGAGACCCTTGCGTCCCAGCAGGTTTCTCCGGCGCTTCTGGGCGGCTAGCAAAAGAGTTTTACCCGTCTGAGGTGAAATACTCGCTACCTCTGGCATGGCTGATAAGGAGGCCGGTTCACTATTTCTTTCCCACGAACCCCATTCCAGTTGTGATGCTCCTCCTGTAGAACGCTCCTCCTCTAAATGCAGCGTATCTTGAAACATCAATAGTGCCTCCTGGGAAAGTGGAGGAACTGGCGTCACCGGGTTTGCAGGTGGTATAGGAGTCACAGGGAACTCATATTGAGGAGGGAGGGAAGCATCTTGAGAAGATTGTTGATCATCCACGGGCTGCCATGACACAAGCGGCAACGTCTGGGCAGCAGGTCTATCCGGCGAAAGGTCGTTATACGATGGAGGAACCTCATACGCCGTGGATGAGGCCGTCATGTCTGTTTGAGAAAGCACAGCCGGAAGTGTAGGCAGAGATGGCTGGGAAGCAGCCGGAGCTTGCAGCGCACTGATAAACGCCCGGATATCAGAGTAGCGCTCTGTTCGCTCTTTGGCAAGGGCTTTAAGGATAGCTTGCTCCATGTGAGCAGGCAATTGTGCATTATAGGTCGTTGGTGGGAGAGGCGGTTCTGTCAGATGCTTAAAGCCTAAAGCGAAGAAGTCAGGAGCGATGAAAGGAGGGTGTCCGGTAAAAAGTTCGTAGGCAATACAGCCCAGCGCATATTGATCGCCCTCCTTACTGATCTTGCCGCGAAATTGCTCCGGGGCCATGTACGCAGGAGTACCAGAATTGTCGACCACTTTGATACTCGCTGTCGTTAACGTAGTCGCGATGCCAAAATCCATCAGCAGGGCCTCGTGCCTGGAATTAAAGAGGATATTCTCCGGCTTGAGGTCACGGTGAATGATATGCTGCTGGTGGGCGTAGTCAAGCGCCTGCCCAATCTGAGAAAGGATGGTCAGGCTCTCTTCCATTGGCAGAATATGTGGGAACCGCTGCCGGAGATATCCACGTAAAGACCCATACGTGGCATACTCAGTGACGAGATACGGTATCCCTTCGTGGACGCCAACATCATAGATAGGAAGAATATAGGGATGCCTGAGCATTTCGAGAAAACGAGCTTCTTGTAAAAAACTCTCTCGCTTCTCAGACGAATCAAGAGGGGCGGAGATCATCAATTTGATCGCAACCGTGCGATTGGTAAGGACGCTGTGCTGAGCCACGTAGACGCGGCTAAAGGAACCTCTGGCTAGTTCGCGGAGCACACGATAGATGCCAATAGAGTTATTTTCACTGATCATTTGCCTGTCTCTCCCGTTCCCAGATGCGCGTACCGAGGTAAGACTCAGTATAGAAACACAGGTAGACCATAGAGGTGAAGAATTGGTTAAGATAAGATTATGAATGTAACAATGGAGTTAAGATTACGCAACTTTTCTTGCAGAAATGACAGGGGAATGTAATGCAGGCCGCCCCTCGGTGTACCGAGGGCGGCCTGTGTATGGACGCTTATACTCTCATACTGCCCGGTGAGAGATACACCTTTGTACTCTCACGCTATCTGCTTAGCCCAGCCAGCCCATCGGCAACTGGAAAGCGCCTCTACTGACGCGAAGCATATCCGCGAGGGCAGTGTACCAGGCGACTATCGCGCTGGCTATGGCAAGCCAGCCGCCAATAATGAGAAGAACGGTGCTCGCTCCTGCCAGTTCGCCAATGGTCAGGAAGAGGTAGGACAGGAACATGAGAGCAAGGACGAGCAGCATCGCTACGTTCGTCCTCAACGAGCCCAGGAACAGTATACCGGAGAAGATGGTCCAACAC
>DASTKE010000724.1:0-10926 GCA_035716105.1 Ktedonobacteraceae bacterium
TCAGGCCAAAATCGACCAGCACGGCGTTTCGCTCAGGCGTGAGGATGATGTTGGCGGGTTTGATATCGCGGTGAATGACCGCCGGAGAGCGGCTGTGTAGCTCTTGCAGTATCTGCACCACCGGCAGCAACCAGCCGAGTAGCTGCTGTTCCGCGAACGGTTGGCCCGTCGCGGCCACGCGCTTTTGGAGCAGTTGTTGCAGATTCTGCCCCTCAACAAGCTGCATGACCAGGTAGAAACGCCCGTTGGCTTCGAAAGCATCGTAGACACGCGGCAGGTGTTTGCTGTTCACAGTAAACAGGACGCTGGCCTCTACCAGCGCCCGGCGACGAGCCGCGGGACTCACATCATAGGTTTCTTTAATGGCGCAGGGCCGGTCGTCCTCGCTTGTATCTGTTCCCCGGTAAACCGCGCCAAAACCGCCACTATTGATGAGAGCGCCAACGATATATTGACCACCAAGCAGTGTGCCTGGTTCCAATGGTAATGGCAAGCTCATATGCTTTTTCGCTTCTAGCCAACTAGGATCGAGTCATGCAACGGAATCATTTTCCGTGTCATATCTCCTCAATTCATTCCCAATTATACTATTGTGCCTGGGTTTGTGCCACAGGTACTACCTGTTGGCACAACCACGTAATCTTCCCGGCTCTCAATCTTGTCGTAGGGGCGATGCCTTGTGCTCGCCCGCAATGTTCGGCTTGAAAACGCCACGGGCGAGCACAAGGCATCGCCCCTACGACTCTGCGAGGAGGGAGATTCATCTTCCCAAAACAATAGACGTGAAAAAATACCTGAGATATAATGATCTATGTTCCTGTGGCCTCTACATATCCTTTGGAATAATCCGAAAAAGTATTGTAGATAGGTAGAAGGCGAACCATAGGGGCGGCGAAAAGTAATGTGCTACAGGTTGAACTCTAGTGCGTTACAATAGACAGAAATAACACATTGTACCCGGTATCATCTGCTGTGACTTGCAATAGCCTTGCGGTATGGTACAATGACTGCGAACTGAACAAAACCGAACCGAACTGAACCATCTTACCGTCGATGTCGCAGGAAACGAGCCGTTTGCCGGAAGGCCAGGATCTCAACCCTGCCTCCGCGAATGGGAGAGAGAGTAAAGACTTGGAACAACATGTGATGTTTGACGCTGAACACGGAAGGCCGACTGAGCCAGAACGAGAAATAATACCGGACGCGGACTTAAATAGTCTGGCACAAAGCGATAGCTTGCGTCTCTACTTACGCGAGATTTCGCGCATTCCTCTGCTGACCGCGGCACGCGAGTCCTATCTCGCCGAACGTGCGGAACAGGGAAACAAGGATGCACGCGATCAGTTAATCACAGCCAATCTGCGATTGGTGGTGAGCATCGCGAAGAAATACGTCGGTCAGGGTCTCTCACTCGAAGACTTGATCGGCGAGGGGAACATCGGTCTGATCCGCGCCGTGACCAAGTTCGACTACCGCAAGGGCTTTCGCTTCTCAACCTACGCGACGTGGTGGATTAAGCAGGCGATCACCCGCGCCATTCTGGAAGGTACGCGCGTCGTCCGACTCCCTGTCTATATTATGGAAGAGGTGATGCGTGTCAAGCGCATGACACGCCAGTTATACCAGGAACTCGGACGCGAACCAACGCCCGAAAGCATTGGCGAGCGCCTGGGCATGACGGCAGATCGCGTCAGCGAATTGCTGATCTGGGCGGAAAAAGTCTTCTCGCTGGACGCGCCGCTTTCCGAGGAGGAGGAAAACACGCTCGGCGACATCATTGAAGACGTCCGCGAACGCGGCCCGGTAGAGGTTACCGACCATGAGTTGCTGCGCGAAGAGATTCGCAAGGCGCTTGGGCAGTTGACGACTCGCGAACGTCAGGTCATCGAGCTGCGCTTCGGGCTGGCTGACGATCATGACCATACGCTGGAAGAGGTGGGTAAGAAGCTGAAGGTGACACGCGAGCGTGTGCGCCAGATTGAGGAGCGCGCCATCCGCAAGCTGCGCCACCCCCAGGCCAGTCGTATCCTGAAAGACTACCTGGAATAGTCTCTAGCACAATGGATAGATACCGGTATATGGAACAAGTACGATAGCTGCGTGAGTTGTCGACGGTGTTGGCAATTCACGCAGCTATCATGCTCACTTCCTGTCAATTTTCCCTGAGTACCACCCGTACTTTCAGGTATATAGAGGGAAATGCACACTATAGCTGTCAAGCTCATACGTTTAATCAAGTAGGAAGCAGCTAACCAACCTGATTGATAATGAGGTCGCAAACAATGAATGAACTGGCAGGCCAGTGCCTTGGCGGATATGAGCTGGAAGAGGAGATCGGACACGGCTCAATGGGGATGGTCTATCGCGGCAAGCAGATCGCGCTTGGCCGTGAGGTTGCCATAAAAGTATTGCCGCAGGCGCTGGCAAAGGATGCATCGTATGTGGCGCGTTTCATTCGCGAAGCGCAAATT
Source organism: Ktedonobacteraceae bacterium (assembly GCA_035716105.1). Lineage (GTDB taxonomy): Bacteria > Chloroflexota > Ktedonobacteria > Ktedonobacterales > Ktedonobacteraceae > CADDYT01. The sequence continues at coordinate 2,472 of DASTKE010000724.1, forward strand.
ATTGCTGGCCTCAACCACCCCAATATTGTGCAAATTTACGACGCGGGCCAGCAAAACAAGCTCCTCTATTTCGTCATGGAGTACGTGCAGGGGCCGACCATCGCCAGCTTACTGCACCTCGACACCTGCATTCCACAGTATCTGGCAGCCGAATACGCGGCACAGATCGCCGATGCCCTCGATACCGCCTATCGAGAGCGCAACGTGATTCACCGCGACATTAAGCCGGAGAACCTGATGCTGGATCGCTGGGGCAAAATCAAGGTAATGGATTTCGGCCTGGCACGGGCCATCGGCCACCAGAAAATCACTGTGGCGAAGACGCTGGTGGGCAGTATCTACTACGCTTCGCCTGAGCAAATATGGAGTCAGGTGCTGGATAACCGCAGCGATATCTACGCGCTGGGCGTTGTCCTGTATGAGATGGTCACAGGGCAACGTCCCTTCACCGGGCGTTCTTTGCCGGAATTGAGCGCCGCTATCACCGACGGCACGCTGCGCCCGCCGGGCGCGCTCAATGCCGAAATCGTGCCAGGGCTGGAAGCCATCATTTTGCAGGCGATGGCGCGAGACCGCGACCAGCGCTACAGCGAGGCCCGACACATGGCGCAGGAACTGCGGGCGCTCAATTTGCAAGCACCCGCTATGACCTCTGCAACCGGGAGTATGCGCCCCGTTTCCGGGCGACCTCAAGCCGGGGGGCGTCCACCCGTCGTCATTCATCCTCCAAAACGTCCGCTGGCGCAGCGTTCCCATGTTCTAGACGAGAAGAGCATACTCTCGCCAGCACACGAAACACACCCGGCACAGCCACACGTCTCCCCACCATCTCTGGCTCCCCAGCCTCAAACACCCGGCATTGATACAGAAGGACCAACCGGCCCTCTGCCCTCACAAGAATCACCAGCAGGCAAAGAAAGCATACACCTTCGCCAGGCTGGCTCAGCAGAGAGCCGCCGCACCCTCTGGCAGCAATTGCACCGCATGTTCTCCAAAGAGCAAGAGCAACAATCGTAGGGACGGCGGCTTGTCTCCGCCTGTGCAGCGTGCTGGGTAGGGATTTCCGGGCGGGGACAAGCCGCCGCCCCTACGACATTCCTAAATATTGCAAGTCTCCTCAAGGGGCGGTATAGTATAATAGCGAATAGATCAGATGCTGAAGAGGAGACACTTTTGGAATGAATCCATCGCAATTGAGCGTAGGTATAGCGTTTGTGGCGGGTCTGGCCTCGTTTCTCTCGCCGTGTGTGCTGCCATTGGTGCCTATTTATTTGATGCAACTGGTGGGTGAAAGCGTCTATCAATCGACGGCACGAGAGGGCCAGGAAGGCTACGCGGCACGCTTGAGCACCTTTCTGCACGCGGTGGTCTTTGTGCTCGGCTTTACGCTGGCCTTCGTCGCGCTGGGAGCGAGTGCCAGCACACTTGGCAGCTTTTTGCGCACACACCAGTTGCTGCTGCGCGAGGTCGGCGGCATCTTGCTCATCATCATTGGGCTGCACCTGGCTGGCGTCTTCAAAATTCCCCTGCTGTACTGGCAGAAGCAGATCAGTTATCGTCCGGCCCGGCCCAGCTACCCGGCCTCATTGATAATGGGCATTGTCTTTGCCATTGGCTGGACACCGTGTGTTGGCCTCATTCTGGGCGCTATTCTTGGCATGGCCGCCAATGCCGCTACACTCTCACAGGGCGTTTTCCTGCTGCTGAGCTATTCATTGGGACTGGGCATCCCCTTCCTGCTGCTTGGTCTGGGGGTTGATCGCTTCAGCCGCCTGTTAAAGCAGCTCAAGCCGCATCTGGGCAAGATTGAGATTGGGACAGGCGTCGTGATGATCCTGGCCGGGCTGGTCATCTTCTTCAATCTGCTGCCCTATATGAACCAGTATTTTTCCTTCGGCATCAACCTGTAGGGGCCGATTTATCGCGCCCATCGCCGATTTATCGGCCAGGGAGGCTGGCCGATAAATCGGCCCCTACGGAGAATCACTTTGGGAAGGAGGCGGGAGAAAGACGCATGGCGCAACCATCACATTCACATACACACCCACTGGCATTGGAGGAAAAACGGGAGCGTCCGTGGGTGACTGCTCTGCTGGCACTGTTCTACCTGGGGTTGCTGGCGGCGCTGGTGTTCTTGCCGGGTGCATCGCTGCTCGACCGGTTGCGCTGGCTCGATAGCGGCATCTGCGCACAAATGCCCTCGCACTCGTTCTTTCCAGGTGGTCAAGAATTGCCGCTCTGCTCGCGCAACACGGGCATCTACCTGGGCTTTATTGTCACCTTGCTGACGCTGGTAGCTACCGGGCGCGGTCGGGCGCAGAAACTCCCACGCTGGCCGGTAATGGTGGTCTTGCTGTGTGGCGTAATGGCGATGGCCTTTGATGGCTTTAATTCGTTGAATCTTGATCTTGGTCTGCCCCACCTCTACCAGCCACACAACCTGCTGCGGCTGGCGACCGGGCTGGCTACCGGATTGGCCCTGGCAACGCTGAGCCTGCCGATTGTCAACTACCTGTTCTGGCGAGAAAGCAACGAACAACGCACGGTGTCATCCTGGATGTCCCTCTTGCTGCTCCTGCCGGGGTTGGTGCTGACATTCTTCGCGGTCGCCTCACAAAGCTGGCTGATCCTCTATCCTGTTGCTTTGTTGAGTACCGCAGGCGTCCTGACGGTGGTCAGTGGGATAAACCTGCTGATGCTTGTGGCTATAAGCAAACGCGATCAGACATTTGAACGCTATCGAGCATTGCTACCCTTTTTTAGCCTTGCCCTGCTTCTCGCCATTGGAGAGATGCTTGCACTGGCACAATTGAAATTTATGGTTCTTCACGCTCTCGGTATATAATCAGCGTGCAAAAAGTGAAAAGCGTACCAGTCTGTATTGGAAGAATTATTAGCAATCTTCGAATTCCGCTCGGATTTCCAGTGCAAGTTCGGGGTCGAAAGTAATGGGTTCGCCTGCCGGAGTATGAGCCAACTGCATTACCGCTTGACGGAGATGTTCTGGTGCGCGTCCAATGGCACAACGGTCGTGTAGGAGCCGTTTGATCTTCAAGTCAAAATGGAAGCGGCATTCGCAACTTGGACAATCTTCCAGGTGACGCTGTACAATCTCAATTTCCTCAACGGTCAGTTCCCGATCTATGTACAGATGGAGACGAGCAACGGTTTCAATACAATTCATGTATACATCCTCCAATGCTAGCGCGTGATTCTCTCTGTTCATTGTAACATACAACAGTAGGACTTTCATTCCCGTCCAATGTGCGATATACTTGCAATAAGACGCTTTCAAAAGGGAAGTGCCGGGGTGTTGAAGTGGCTACTACAATATATACAAGTTAGAACATTCCGGAATGTGAGATAATTGGGCGTTCGCTTTGCGTCCCTATAGGAGTTTTTTTTATGGTGGAGTATCCCAGAGGAGCAAGAAAAACAACCACTGGCCCAACGCAGCCAGAAGTTATAGAACAGGAAGAACCTACAACGCTGAACGATGAGCAAGACCTGGAGGATAGCACCGGTAGTACTGATAGCACCGGCAACGCTACGACAAATACGAATACGAACCCTTCGGAGCCGGTAGAGGATTTTGAGGCGGGAGTGCTGGCAAACCTGGACAGCCTCTATCGCACGGCTTTGCGCCTGACCAATAACCGTGAGGAGGCCGAAGACCTGGTGCAGGAAACACTGCTCAAAGCATTTCGCTTCACGAATAGTTACCAGCGCGGTACGAACCTGCGTGCATGGCTGTTCCGTATCTTAAACACGACAGCCATCAATCGCTATCGCAGGCTCGCAGCCCATCCCACACCAGCGGCGTTGCCTGATGGCGAAGATTTCTATCTGTACAACCGTATTCGCGACCTGACCGGGCAAGAGATGAGCGAAGGGGCGGAGGAAGAGGTGCTCAATCACTATCTGGACGAAGATGTGTACAAGGCGCTGAATGATTTACCGCCAAACTTCCGTATGGCCATCATCCTGGCCGACATCGAAGGACTGTCGTACAAAGAAATTGCCGAGGCATTACAGATTCCCATTGGCACAGTCATGAGCCGCATCTCGCGCGCACGCCGCCTGTTGCAGCAATCGCTCTGGAAATACGCGGTCGAACAAGGGTATGTGAAGCCCCAGGCAGCCTCCTGATAGGCAGGTACCTGGGAGGGAAGGAAATCGGGTACAGCAAAACTAAAGCAAACGCGCAATCGTGCAATCTTTGCTATGCATGGGGTAGAGCTTGCGGCTGTAGCACAGCCGCACGATGGAGGCTAAAGGCGAACGTGCTCCCTTCGCCAGCAACGCCGGTGCTCTCGACCCAGATATGCCCATCCATCGCCTCGACAAGTTGTTTGCAGATGTAGAGGCCCAGTCCCGCGCCACGCACCGGACTGTTCATGTCGCGTTCCAGGCGCATAAAACGCTCGAAAAGGCGCTCTCGCTCTTCAGAAGGCACACCTGAGCCATGATCGCGCACGGAAACAATCACCTGCTCGCCCTCCGAGGAAGCAGTAATCACAACGCTCGTACCAGCAGGAGAATACTTGAGGGCATTGTTGACCAGGTTCAGCAATACCTGACGCAAGCGCATATCGTCGGCCTCGACGATAAGATGCTCCGGCACATTTACCTCGATCGTGCGCCTTTCGCGCCGCGTCACGGCTTCCATAATTTCCAGAATGTGCTTCACCGGCTCGGCCAGTGGAACCTTGCCGAGTCTGATCTTGTCGGCATCAACCTGCACGCGGCTCGCATCCATGATATTCTCGACCATCAAGGCGAGTTCGTCACAGCCGCGATGGGCTTTCGCGATAAAATCGGCAAGCAATTCGGGAGAGAGCGTCGCACCATATTCGCCTAACAGTTCGATATAGCCCATCACGGCAGTAAGTGGCGTGCGGAGTTCGTGCGAGGCGGTAATAATAAACTGGTCTTTCAGTCGATCCAATTCTTGCTGGCGTTCATAGGCGGCGCGCAATTCGCTGGTCATGCGCGTGTTCTCTAGAGCGGCGGCACACTGGCTGGCAAATATTTCCAGCACCCGCTTCTCCTGCTGTGAAAAGATATGAGGGAGGGCGTAGTTTAAAACAAGCATCCCCAGGTGCTGTTGCCCCCGGCTGACGGGAATCCAGGCAAAGGGGAAACTGAGCTTTTCAGCAAAACAGAGAAAGCGCGAGAATGCATCCGCATCCGACTCAGCGTTGTTCCGCGCTGATTTACTGGCTCCTTCATAAAATCTGGAAGTCCAGACAAAGTCTTGTGGAAGACGCAGCACATCTTCCGCAGTCAAAAATGGTCCGGCCCCAACAGAGGCGGTTCGCCTCAGCAGACCCTCTTGCTCGTCATACAACCAGAGCATGGCAGTGGCTTGCGTCGCTTCAGCAGCGATTCTGGTACAGACACGAGCAATATCTTCTGTCGTTTGGAAAGCCTTACCTAACATAGCGCTGGCGCTATAGAGCGTATTGAGAATAGCTACATGCTGGTCGGCCTGAGCATATAAGCGAGCGTTTTCCAGCATCGAGGCAAAGCGGTCCAAAATCAGGTCTATCGTCTCAAAATCGGGGCCTGCATATTGCTGCTTATCGCCACGCTGGCCCAATGCCAGCACGGCAATCATTTTGCCCTGGACACGCACAGGCACCAGCAGTGGATCAACGCCGAGGAAGCCTGTTGAGCGTAAATAGCGAGATAAACCCAGGCTCATATCATGCCCCAACTTGACTGCTTCGCTGAGCAGCAAGGGGCGGCTGGACTTTTCAAGATGCAGCAGTGCCGGCACATCTGCCCCCAGCCACTCAAATTCCGCCCGCGCATCTCCATGCATCGGCAGGTCTACGGCGCGTATCACGGTACGCGCCACTTCACGCCCGGAAAGATCACCCTCGTCCGTGTCACCTGTATCAGCTACTGGCGATTGAGAAAGCGGCGAATAAAGCAGGTAATGACCGCTATCTTCATTGAGCACAAAGAGGCAGGCTGCGGGCGTCTCGATAATGTTGATTGCCGCCTGCGTCAGCAGTTGTGCTGCCTCGCGCAGATCGATGGTCTTATCGTCCACACGGTTAATCCGTGCAACGAGGCGTCGATAATGCACATTTTCGCTAAAAAAAAGTTTTTCTGTCGTCAGATGTGCCGTGGACCATGCCAGCGGAGCAAGCAAGGCTACCCCAACCGTAACGCATATAATGCGAGTCAATGCATCCGATAAGAAGACGCTGCTGAACGCAACGGCGAGATAGATCAGCATCACCAGATTGACAGCACCTACCAGCCAGGCAATGGCGCGTCGAATATAGACATCGAAGACGAGAATTTGATAGCGAAGAATCGCATACGCCAGCGCCAGTGGTAGCAGCACCAGCGTCAGTGTGCTGATACGGGGATCAACCGTATATCTGGACCAGTTGAGCAACTCTGGCAACAATGTCAGCACCAGCACCGGCGCAAATGAAACAATAATACCGACGAGCAGCAAACGACGCTGCTGGCGCTCGCGCTGAGAAACGGATTGACGATAGGAAACCACGATAGTGAGAAAGATACCCACTATTGCTATCACAGCATAGGCACCACCAATAAATGTTAACCATGCTGGAATCAAGCGGGCAAATGCCGGGGAAATATTGACAATTGCACTGAGAGCAATAGAGATGATGCTTAGTAAAAAGAGAATGATCACATAGCTGCGCAACACCCGCACCCGGTAATACTGCCGATCATGTAAAGGTGATGTACTTTTTCCCCCCGCTGACCCTATCTTTGCAGGACTCCAGGCAAGATAGTTTCGGGGAAAATAGAGCAGGAGAACAGAGAGAAAAAATAAAGCCAGTTGACTGCCTACATCGCCGAAAACCGAGAGCAGGATATCATTGGCAGATGCCCCTGTCTCAACTGCAAGTGTGACCATCATCGCCAGGGAGAAGCAGAAAAGCAGCGCAGCGACGACCCGTTCTCGTGCGTAGAGCCAGACAAGATTTCCGATGGCGAGAAATAACAGGGCAGTCACGCAAGAACAGCCAAAGTACACCCATGTAGATAAGGAGGTAATATCCTTTGCTGAGATAAAGGTTCTCGACAGGTCCATTACTACCAGCAACACGTACAGCAGCAACGTTCCGGCGCTCACATAGAGACGCCTCGTTTTCACGTGCGAATGATGGCCATATCTCATACGACTTCATCCTCTTGCTCTCTTCAAAGCCAGACCCTTCACCTGCAACCCTATTGTACATTGTACCAGCAGAAGCAATAGCGCTTCCTTACTATTTTAAGCCCAAAAGGCTGTGCAATGCTGGAGCAATAGGCCGGGTATTGGCTTCGATTTCGAGTAAACAGTCGCGAGCGCGTTCGCGATAGAGCAGGCAGATCCCCCAGGTCGTCAGGATACCTTCTCGCAGCGCCCGCCGTTCGTCCTCCTGCTTATTATCATCGGTGGAGAGGGCTTGCTCTTGAAGCTGGTCTTTTCCATATGTCGTTTGTATATTTGTCGTGGCAGCAAGCACGAGGGGCAAGGTTTTCTTGCCGCGCTGGATATCGGTCTTTACAGGAGAAGAGGAGAGAGGGGATGTACTGTGCAAAATAGCTGAAATGTCATGGCAATCGTTATCAAGTTGATGGGCAATGCCCAGCAGTTCCCCCAGCTTCGCACAGAGCGCACAAAGTTGGGCATCCGCGCCAGCGCAGAGCGCTCCCAGCAGACATACCATGCGCATGAGCGCTCCGGCCTTAACGGCGGCAATCTCCAGGCATATTTCCTGGTTAAATTCCTGTACTGGTCGTTGCTCGGCCAGCACATCTCTATGCTGCCCCTCCGTGACGGTCAAAACACCATCCTGCAGCGCATCAAGCAGGCTCAGGATACGTTCGGGAGCGACTCCTTGCGACGATAGAGAAAGGATAGCCCTCTGCGCCAGCACCAACAGAGCCGTTGAAACATTCAACATTCTGGGTACACCTATAGATGCAATCAGAGGAGTTTGATCACCATCTATAGCGTCGTCCAGCAGATCAATCGCGCACACGCAACATTCGACGGCGATAGCGACGTCGGCAGCGACCGGGACAGCAAGTTCAGGGGCAAGATGTTGAGCAACCAGCAATGTGAGCAAGGGCCAGACCCCGACTGGAAGTACAAGACCCTGAGCAGGAGAGGATTCAGTTTCTGACAAGGGACTTGAGAGCAGTTTTCCGGGGGTCTGTAGCGCAAGAACGACATCCTTACGCAATTCTGGATGGAGACTCACAAGAAGCACCTGAAGCCGCTCAACAAGGAGAGCCTGTTGAGCGGCAAACATATTTACAGGAATGCGATCACCAGTATCCATGTTGAGAAGCAATCATACAAAAAGTGAAGTACAACAGAGGCACTTACCGACCTACTTTGTACTCATATGTATGCCAACTAGCGCCACCAGGAAAACGATGGTTCCAGTTCTCGCTCGACCGCGAGGTG
>DASTKE010000725.1:0-3406 GCA_035716105.1 Ktedonobacteraceae bacterium
CCTGGGCGCCTGCCTTGCCTGAGGTACTTCCTGGTGAGGTCGAGGGTGGTCTTGGCTCATGGGTGTCTTCCTCCGTGGTGCTGGCCCCAAGTATCCGGCGCCGGAGGGCGAGTGGTGCCACACAGCGGGCACTGGCAGCCATCTGCCTTGGGATCCTATCAACGCCGCGCCCACCCCATCGACCGTAAACCCTGGCACGAGCCAGGCGGCCATTCCAAACAATATGGCATTGATGACCAGCAGGAACAAGCCCAGCGTGAGCACGGTGACCGGCAGGGTCAGCAGAACCAGGAGCGGTCGCACCAGCGCATTCACGATGCCAATCACCAGAGCTGCCAGCAGGGCCACAAGGAATCCACTGACATGAATCCCTGGCACCAGATAGGTGATCCCGATAAGTGCGAGCGCACTAAGGAGCCAGCGAAGGAGTAGACGGGCCATCGGTGACACCTCCCTTCAGGTAGAAAACTGGCGCTATTATACCATCCCTGCGTTGGCTCCTTTCGCCCTCCGCTCATAAAGATGGACAATCGCGGGCATAACCCCGGCAATTTTGGGTCAGATGGCAAAAAGGAGCTAGCACAAAGGGGAACGGGAGTCTACAACGCCTCTGTCAATCTGCCCGCTCATCTGATATGCTAAGGAGCAACGGTATACAAGCATCCCCAGAGGAGGAACGAGCCGATGACGGTTCTGGATTGCACGAGCAAATACTGCATTATTGGCGCGGGGTCGTCAGGCCCACGACATGCGCAATGAGTTCGCCGAAATATTCCAGCCTGTTCTTAGCGTCACCCGCTAGCTCAACAGAGAGGGGAAGCAGGTCAGAACGAAGAGAAATGGAAGGAATGAAAGAGAAAAGGAGCGTGGAGAGGAGGGGCGATCAAGCAAAGGAGACAGAAGAAGCCGCTCGGAGAAGCAGGCAGCCTGTTGAAAAACTCTCAGCCTTACCAGAGGACCTACACATTTTTCCCTTCACTTCGGTCGAGAGATCAGCGTCATCTGCCTCTATTGGCTAGACCGATAGCTATCCCAACGACGAAGATAGTGGTCCCTATGGCAGTTCCTACACCGGGATTGTGGAGTGCTACGGCAATGACTGCTCCCAATCCCACTCCCAGTACAAGGGCAAGGCCCAGAATCGGGAGCAAGAGTCTGGATCTATTTGGAGGAGTGCGATCGCCCATGAAGACACCTTCTTTTCTGTTGAACTTCCCTCTATTGAAGCAAGAACTCACCCTATCTTACCATTTTCGCTCCCTGTTTGCCATTGGATTCTCCGCCACTGCCTCCACTTTTGCCTTTTCAACAGACTGCAGGCTTCTCCGAAGAAAAGGATGGTTCACGGCGATCACGAGGAGGCGTTAGACGGTGGCCAGGCAGAGAAAGGTCACCAGGCGGTCTGGAATCCCGAAAAGGGTGAGCGTAATCCGCTCCGCCTGATCTGTTCGAGCATTGCGAGCCAGCCGCTCGTCCCATGATAAGCGGTAATGCGCCCGGCTCCGCGCGAGAGATGATCGGTGGGGAAGAAGCACCGGTTCTCTTGAGGAGCGGTTCTATCCGAACCTCCAGATGCTGGCGATGCAGACGCAAACACGCCTGTCGCTGGTGGCGTCGGTTCCAGTCACGCCAGAGCAGCGGAGCCGATCCCACTGCCAGGGGGTGGAGCAGGACGCTCACCTGGCGCGGTTTGGTCGTTGCGCTGCCGCTCCATTGGCATTGCTCCCGCAAAGGACAGGGGCGACAATCGCGAATGCTGGCGGAGTAGACCACCCGCAGACTGCCATCGCGTTCTCGGCGGCGTTCCTGAGGAACCAGCACGTGATCTGCTGGGCATCGAAGCGTCCCATCGGGTTGGAGAGGAAAGTCTGCTCCGGTGAAACGGCCAGCTTTCCAGGACGTCGCGGTAGCAGGTGGAGCATATCCAGATTGGGGAGCTGAGGAAGTAGGTGAGGCCGGAGGCGCGGATACGTGCTCGTGCGGAGCTCTTAGGGCAGGTGCAAACTCGGTGGTGCGCACCGGTTCAGGGGCAAGTTGGTGCCCCAACTCCAATCGTAGGTTCCAGGTCCACTGAGCCACGATCTGCCAGGCTTCCTGCCCCCAGGCCGAGTGGCTACACCAGCGGTCTGGCTCAAGCTCCTGGTCTTCGTCCTCTAGTGCCGTTTCAAAGGAACCGCGATGCAGGTAGAGCGACACCACATCGGAGGCAGTGAAGGTACTCTGGGGCAGGTTGGAGAGGAAGAGTTCATACACCATTCCGTCGCGGATGCGCCCGACTTGCCGTTTCTTTTTCTGCTTCGTTGGGGCTGGATGAGTTGCCACAATGAGGCGGACGAGGGGACCGTTCTCGTTCAGGTGCTGGTCTGGACAGTCGTAGAGGGCGCGGCAGATCCCGCTTTCCTCGCTGCTCAGTTGCTGGGCAGCAGGCAGGTGCAAGCGAGCCTGAACTCCGGCGAGATCAAGGAGGCCGTAGTCTTTGCCTCGCGTGACATATGAAAAGCAGCCCAGATCGGAGATGACTGCCCCTGTCCCATATTGACCATCCAGACGCACCAGTGTTCGCTCTTCAGGAAAGCTGTGAGCCTTGACATAGGTTTGGATGGCGGCCTTCGCCCGACGCAGTTCCTCGCGATACTGTCCGTTGCCAGGGTTGCCAAAGCTGGCCGCCCACTGATGCGTATGCATCTGCAAGACGGTGGTCCGGGTACGAACGACCTCCCCTCGCTTGCGTCCGGTGTAGCCAGGCGCGCAGAGGGGACGTAAACGCCGCTGTGGGGCAGGCCGATCCGGCGTCTGAGGGAGCGCCCGTTGTCGTGCCGCTTCTCGTGTGCCGTCAACATCGAAGACGAGCCAACGGCTCCCCTGCCGATCCCACAGTCCGGCTGCGTACTCCTCCGTGGAAAGGCGGCGAGCCTGCAAATCCTCCAGAAAGAGCGTCCGCAGGGCTTCGACCGGTTCTGCGGGCAGCGCGGCTAAAAAGCGGCTGAGCGTCGAGGCCGCAGGCAAGCTGGCGCGTCCGAACAAGGCCATGAAGGGGACCGCAAAGGGATGCACGGCCTCGTAGAACGCTTCCAGGGTCCGCTCGCCGCTGATGGCATAGCCGAAAAGCACGGCGAGAAAGTCCAGCACGTCGTAGCGTCCGAACCGCCGTCGCGCAAAACGCACGCGCTCGTAGATTTTGTTGAGGATTCCTTGTTTCTGAAGGTGGGATGCCACCAGAGCGACTTCGCCCAGCCAGGATGGGGTCGCAGGCTGTGCCTCCGCAGAGGTCTGGATACGGACCGATTCATCGGCGATACTGATCATGTTTGCCTCCTTGATGGGAATCTTTGGTTCTTCCCTTCAAAGAGGCACATTTCTCTGCTTATTTGCTACAAGGTGCTAGCTCATTGCGCATGTCGTGGGT
>DASTKE010000726.1:0-2188 GCA_035716105.1 Ktedonobacteraceae bacterium
ATAACCCGCTGTATGGGACGCGAGAAGTTGCCGATCTCGACTTCCGGCACCTCGCGGCGCAGCGTCTCGATCAGCGTGCGCATCCCCAGCGCCTTGCCCATCGTGTCCAGGTTGGGCATACGTGGGAGCAGGACTTCGGGGTCGATATTGAGGTTGCGCAACTGGATCAGCCGCAGATCAGTCTCTCGAACGAGAGAGAGCAGCGCCTCGACCTCGCGCTCGCAGTCGATCATGCCGGGAAAGCAGAGCAGGTTGATCGAGCTATAGACACCGGCGTCGCGGGCGCGTTTGAGCGACTCCTTCACATCCTCAAAGCTGTAGCCGAGCGGACGGTAGTAGGCGGTGTAGGTCTCAGGATGACCAGAGATGGTACTGGCGCGCAGGGTATCGAGACCGGCATCGTAGAGCCGCTGCAGCCAGCGTGGGTTGCTGGCGTTGGTATTGATGTTGATAACACCCTTGCTCGTTTGTTCGCGTATCGCACGAATGGCCTTCGCGATACGGTGGTACTGCAAGAGCGGCTCGCCTTCGCAACCTTGCCCGAAGCTGACAATCGCCTCCTCCGCCTGTTCCAGGTGCGGCACAGCCACCTCCACGATCTCCTCGACGGTCGGAATGAAGGTCAGGCGATCCTGCGGCGAGATCAAATTCTCCTCTTCTTGCTTGGAGATGCAGCCGACGCAGCGCGCATTGCAGCCGGGCGAGACGGCAATCGCCATCTCCCAGCGCCCAAAAAAGAGGTTGCTGGCGGTGGGACAGGAGTAATCGAGTGCGCAGTGCGCGTGCTGCGCCACTACGCGGTTGCCGGGATACGCCGCCTGCTTCTCCCTCACGACGCGCTCCAACTTGCGCCGGTTAAAGGCGCGTGGATGCCACTTGTGCGGGTCATCCGTTTTGATGGCCGCGACATACAGCCGGCCATTCATGCCAGCCACGGCGGTATAGCCAAAGAAAGGCAGTGGCTCCGTGCCAGGCACCTGCTCGTAGGCTGGCAACAGCGTGCGCGTGTAGCCAATCGGCAGCAAAGCGGCAGCAGCCCAGCCTCGTGTCTGACCAATCACCTGCCGCCCACCATCGCGCCTCTGCCCGACCGCCATGCGATCAGGCATCATCGACAGCGTCACGCCATCAGGCAGGGGAATCAAATCGTCAGCCTCTAAGGGCTGGCCTCCAAAAGCGAGCGCCCGCAAACGCGGCTCCTCGCGTATCTCTCCTTCAGGGGTACAGTAAATCAGATATGGTACATGGGTATGTTTCTGGTTCTCTGGCATGGGTTCTGGTTGCTAGCTCCTCTTCTCAAACCACTTCGTCAGGATAGATTATATATGCGTTCCTGGATTATGGCAAGCCATCCTTTCCCGGTCTTCTCAGCTTTTTCGCAGCATCAATCCATACCGTCAGAGTATGCTCATGAGCTAGAAAAAATTTAGCGCTGCCTAGGTTGGCCCTCTGATAATGCGGGCGATTCCCCCAGTCAGCACAAGAATGCAGATGGCGACCATAGCAAGCAGCATGACCATTCTGGTTATGTGATATATCCTGCTATCTGATTCGCCAGCCAGCGCCCCTTCCTGCCTTAAGTGACTGAATTGGACGGTACAGAGTATGCAAGTGAAAAGCGGCCCGAATACGATATAAAGCAAAAATGGGGCGAACAAAGGAGGGCGGAGCAGGTTTAAGACCGAAAGTAGCACTGTCCCCTTCATATCTCCTATCAGGACTTCGTAGCACACCAGTATCCAGAAGATGATGCAACCCAGCAGGGTCGGAAGCGACAACACCACGCCCAGCACAGGAACAACATACCGGGAGAGGTTTCTCGTGCTTACATGAATGCCCATACGTATCCTCGCATTTTAGTAGAGCTATGCGTACAACTGCCCTCAAAGTTTCCTGGCGGTTCTCCATCTAATAATAGATGCACTGCATTCGCTCTCGCAAGGTTGCGAAGACACGAGCGAATGCACATAGGTGCAAGGAAAAGCCTGGCTAGTGCATCGGCGGCGGGACTGTCGGGATGCGTGCGCTGCTGGGGCGATCATCGATAAAGTCGTCGTCGAAGTAACGGGGCCGGGGTGTTGTCTGCGCCTGGGCCGCGACACGCTGTTCCAGTTCTCGCGATTCTTCGTACACGAAACTGAGCAGGATGTGTTCTCCCCGCATCGTTTGAGCCATGTAGCGAATACGA
>DASTKE010000727.1:0-3208 GCA_035716105.1 Ktedonobacteraceae bacterium
CCGAGCGCGATAATTTCCGCTCGGCCCTGCAATGGCTGCTCCCACGCGGCAGAGACGGTATGAGAGTCAACCCGATTCTGTTCCCTGTTGAGCAATCAAATGAAGCTGGAACTGCGAGTAAGGCGTCCCCGTTGGGTACAACAACGACTGAGCCTCTTGCCATTGAACTATATTTACGCCTGACTGCCGCTCTCAGGCCATACTGGGAGTGGCAGGGCTATCTGACCGAGGGTCGGGACTGGCTCAAAGCCGGGCTGGACCTACCGCTTGAGAATGGCGTCGAACAGCCTGTGCTGGCGGCACGAGCGAAAGCACTTAGCGAGGCCGCCCGCCTGGTTTGTTTGCAAAATAGCCAGGGACGAGCGTTAGAACTGGTAGAGGAAAGCATTGCCCTCTGGAAACAGCTCAATGATAACCGAGGACTGGCCGGAGCAATGCTTCATCGCGGTTGGGCGAATCACGCGAAGGGCGACTATGAAGCGGCCAAAAGCGCGTACTGGGAAGGGATGCGCCTGCTCTCCCCGGCAGATGACCCCTGGCTGTACGCCGAATTGGGCTTTCACCTGGCCGCGGCAGCAGGCTTTACCTTTGATTTTGAGCAAATGCGCTCCCTGTATACAGAAAGCAAAGCGCTCTTTGAGCAGGCGGGCGATAAAAGTGCCGTGGCAGACCTGCTCAAAGACCAGGGTGGCATGTCGATCCTGGAAAGCAAGTATACCGAGGCCATCGACTGCCTGCTGGAAAGCATCAACCTGTGCTACGGGATGAATCACATGCAGTTTATCACCACAGGCATTGGATGGCTGAGCTTTGCTGTGGGGATGAAGGATGACCCAACGCCGGAGCAGGCAAGCATTCGCTCCGCTCGCCTGGGTGGCGCAGCCGAAGGGTTGCAGGAAGCTATCGGGCTGACTCCCTGGGCAAAAACGCATCCGTTGGTGCAGGCAGTACGCCAGTACATCCGCTCAAAAGTGGGCGAGTCAGATTGGAATGCAGCCTGGGCCGCGGGCAAAGCGCTCACGCTGGAGCAAACAATTGATCTGGTCAATCGACTCGGCGCAGAGCTGCCCCCGGCAGAGCAGAATAGACTGGATTGATAGAAAGATATGTTTTGCTCAAAGGTGATGTTTTATAATGGGCTTGCAGCCCATTCTACAACATCACCTTTGAGCAAAACATATCTTTCTATCTACATTTCTCGCTTTGTGCGCTGCCAGGTGGTGTGGCTCGTGATCCTGCCCTGCAAATCCTGGCGGATTTCATAGGATTTTTCCGCGTCGGCTAAGATTGCGGTGTCTACTTCCTGAATAAACATGGCTTCCTGGTTGTGGTCAAGCATGGTGAGCGCGCCCTTAAAGGGAACGGTTATCTGCGAGCGGCCAATCAGGTGCTCCTCCATACCTTCGGAATTGCCAGAGCCAGCCGCGTTGGCGTAGACCAGGATCACCTCGTTCTCGAAGGCGCGGGTGACGCAGAGCGCGTTCACCAGCTTGACCTCGGCCTGGGGATCGTGCTTCTGGCCCTCGCCCGCGTCCTCGAAACACCAGTAGCTGGGGCAGATCACCATCTGTACATCCTGTTTGATCAGCGTTCTGAAGCTTTCGGGGAACATGAGGTCCCAGCAGATAATCAGGCCGACGCGGCCATACTGCGTGTCAAAGACGGGCAGTTCCTCGCCAGGAGTAATGTAGCCGCGTTCGGGCAGCCAGAGATTGACCTTGCGATAGCGCCCGCGAATCTCACCGGTACGATCAATGTAGTAGGTCGTGTTAAACAAACCACTGGCATCGCCCTCGATGATGGAGCCGGGTACAATATCAATGGAATATTGTCTGGCAAGTTGCTGGAAGTGCCGGACATAGTAGCCGTCATAATCGGCCAACCCGGTGCGGCCTGAGAGCGGACCGGTAATGAAATCTTCGGGAAATACGATGATCTGTGCTCGCCAGGCCGCTTCCTGAATGAAGCGCTCGGCCCGTTTGAGATTCTCTTCCGTGCTATGCTGCTGAATGCCAAATTGCACAACAGCAATGTTGACGTGCATACTTTCTCCCTATTTCTCAGCCTGAACAGCCTCGCGCTCAGCCTGTTTCTGAGCGTGCTGGCTCTGCATTCCTCGCTTTGCCTCCAGATACCAGCGCACACCCTCTGAAAGGCCGCGCTGGATATCATATTCCGGCGCATAGCCAAGTTCGCGCCGCGCTTTCTCAATCGAGAACTGCTGATCGCCTCCCAGTAATGTTATACCATATGTGGTTACAGGAGGCGCTGCTGACTTGCGGCGTCCCAGCGCCGTCCATAGCAGTTCAGCAGTGCGTCCCGCCGCGTACAGCGCGCCGTAGGGATAATGGCGCGAGAGATGTGATACATGCAGGTAATCAGCAATGGTATTCAAATAATCGGCTTGCGTCACTCGCTGGTCGTTGGCAAGAGTATAGGCGCGCCCGATCGCTTCATTTCCGGCATCACCCGCCTGAATAAGTCCCTGTGCCACATCACGCACATAGACTACCGGAACACTATTCTGGCCAGAGCCGATGAGAAAGCCCTTGCCGGATTCGACCAGCGCGACGAAGCGGCCAAAGCTGGCGTTATCCCGTGGGCCATAGATCCAGCCGGGACGAACAATAACGACGGGCGCGCCCTGATCTTTGACGAGATTCGCGATCAGCTTCTCACCCGCGATCTTGGTGCGGCTATAGGGATTATCCTCGGCCTGATAGGGGTGCTCCTCTGTTACGAGACCTTGCAGGTGATGCCCATAGACGGTGATTGAACTCGTATGCACGATGCGCTCCACGCCTGCAACCAAAGATGCATGAATAAGATCTGCCAGCCCCTGCACATTAATGGCGCGATAGACATCTTCCAACCCCCAGGGTCCTGTCTTCGCGGCGACATTATACACGCGCTGCACACCCTGTACCGCCCGCTTGAGCGATTCTGGATCGGTCATATCGCCATGCACAATCTCGACGCCGGAGAGGGTGCGCAGGTGGCTGGCATCCTCCACGGGACGTACCATAGCCCGTACTTCGTCGCCACGCTCAACCAGCATATCAACCAGGTGGCCACCCAGAAAACCGGCGGCACCAGTTACCAATACTTTCACGAACAACGCTGCCTTTCAAAACATATCATTTACAAAAAACTCAACATCTAAGGCGAGTATACCAAGCGAACCAAACATTGGCAACCCGGTAAGACA
>DASTKE010000728.1:0-2879 GCA_035716105.1 Ktedonobacteraceae bacterium
GTAGATATAGCCCTCGGTTGGAATCACCTGCGGTAAACCGCCATCGCTGGAGATCATATAGACGCTATTCTGCTGCTCATAAAGCACATAGTGACCGGTCGGCAATTGCAGGGAAGGGATGGCACCGCTGTTGGCGGTGAAGATCGGTGGCTCCGGCGTTGGCGTCACATTCGCGGCCAGCGTCGGTGTCGGCGTCGGCGCGTGGGTGCCTGTCGGCGAAGCTGGGGAGGTCGTACTCGTCGGCGTCAACGCGGCCTGTGGCGAGAGTTCCGATGGATTGGCAATCAACAGCCCCGTAATGAGTACGAG
The DNA here is from genome assembly GCA_035716105.1 of Ktedonobacteraceae bacterium. Lineage (GTDB taxonomy): Bacteria > Chloroflexota > Ktedonobacteria > Ktedonobacterales > Ktedonobacteraceae > CADDYT01. The sequence continues at coordinate 310 of DASTKE010000728.1, forward strand.
CAACATACCAATTAACACAAGCAGAGAAACAATCCCTGCCCGTGATAAGTGGCTATGTTGCGCTGGCAAAGGCCGCGAAACTTCCTTTTCGCCCTTTTGCTCCTGTTCTTCCTGTTCCTGATCCGTCGGATTACTCACCAAAACCGCGCCAGGATGCCCTGGTGCATCAGCCAGGGGAGGAATGGCACGTTCCTTATAAGGTGGGAAGTTCCTCTCCATAGCGTACTCCGATCTGGTAGCTGTAGCCATCGCTACGCTGAAGCGGTGTGCAGAAGCGATGGCTGATCCCCTGCACCCGGCCCTCTTTCGTGCGAATATCAAAGGAGCCGCTGACTCGCACGAGTACCCGGCCCACATAGATGCCTTGTTTGCTGCCAGTTGGAATCGTAGCTCGGACGAGATCCCCGCTTTGGAAGCCCTTGACTTTCTTTGCTCCTTTGGGCTTGGAGCAAGGAAAGCCGATCTCATTGACATTGCATTTCTGTCGGCTCCCATGCCCTCTCGCGGTAATAAGCAGGGGAACCACACCAGCCACCTGAAGCTGCGGTGGCGTACTCTTCCCAACACATGCGGCATCAATCCAGTGTGACTTTGACAGTTGGCGCACGCTTCGATGGAATTTTGTCAGACCACCTGAGCCGCACTCAAGAGGCAGCCCCTCTTGCTTGAGCCGTTGGTACAAAGCCCAGCGAGTGATGTTGACCGCAGCGACATCCTTGAGAGAGGTCTTTGCCTGTGCCAGGATACGAGCAAGCAGCTCGGGCTTTTGAGCCAGAAATACCCGAATATCCTGCGTTCCTTTGGTCTTATTGCAAGCGTCGCAAGCCAGACAGAGGTTGCTCACTCGATTTGTCCCTCCCTTTGCTTTGGCCTGGATGTGTTCCACTTGCAACGGCACTCGCTTTCTTCCACAGTAGCTACAGACCCGCTCCCATTTCTCCAGCAGGTATTGCCTCAGTTCATAACCAAAAAGCGTACCCTGCTGGTATTCTACCCCGCTGATCTCAGGACTGTCCATCTGTTGCAGATCGAACTTGACTAATTCCAGACTCAAAGCACTCACAGGACACAGTTGCCGGAACCGTCTGGTCCAGGTCAACACATTGGCCACCCGGCTTTGCAGTGAGGGAGCCAACCAACCAGCCTGGCGTCTGCGATTGTTGAAGCGGGGCTTTCTGTAGCGAGTTTTTCGCTGCCTGCGTCCTTGACGAACAGCCCGTCGCTGGCCAAGCGCTTTTTTAATAGCATCTGCCCGATGCACCAGTTCCGCCGCGAAGACGACTTCTCCTGAAACATCATTGACCAGGGCAATTCCCGTTGTCTGGCTACCAGGGTCGAATTTGAGTCTCAGCGGGGGAACCTCTGGTTTCTCGATAGTCACCTTGAGGATAATGGTGAAGGGATATCTCTTGAAAACCGCCGCCTTACCGGACGTGAGCAGGATGCGTGCTCTGCCGGGATGAACCGGCTTCAAGGGCTGCTTCTGGGTGTCTAAAACGAAGACTTGACTCATCACACTTGCCTTTTTTGCTCTTGCGAGCCTCCTGTTTCCAGGGTAATGGTGGCCTCGACAAGGTTCAGGAACGGTTTGACGTGCAAGACACTGGGTTAACCCACTAGCCCTGTTTAATCCTGCACCGTAGCGGTCCGAGCTGGCCGCGCACTCGAACGTACCTAATTTCGTTCCGAACGTAGGCTCTCTTTCAAGCCTGAGTCTGCTCATGTCCAGGGCTTGCAGAGAAGCCAGAAGCCTGCCTGCAAGCCCCCGCATCGAATGCGGGGGTTCATGACCTGTGGTACCAACGTTGCTCTCTACCTTCTTCTATTCAGCGTACCGGATGCAAGTATACCTGATTCCCCGGCTGGCGTGAAGAGGGTATAGTACAATTACACCTATCCCCTCCCCTCTACGCCGTTCGATTTTCCCTTTGCGACAGCGCCTTCGAGACGTGGCGCTGGATAAACGCTGTTGTTTTGGAAAAAACCTCTTCCCTATCATGATCTTTTAAGATGACATGATAGGAACGATGAAAGGTGACAAGATGTTTCTCTTGCGAACCGAGCAAGCGGTAAATCTCTCGTCCGTCGCGTGCAGGCACCACGTGATCGTGAATAGAAGTCATGACCAGAGCCGGAACGGTGATAGAGGGCAGTTCCGCCCGTAACTTCGGCAAGAATTGCAGCATACTCTCCACCGGACGCATGGGCGTCCAGCGATAGACATCCCTGGTATAGCGCCGCCGCGCCTCCGGGTCGCGCACATCCTCGCGGATTGTCGGCAACAACGGCGTCACGTGCTTGATAATGCGTACCGCGTGGCGGGTCAATGCATGCATGTGCAGGGGAGCGCACATGGTCACAATACCTGTTACCTCTTCATGTGCGGCCACGTGCAGCGAGAGCGCGCCGCCTAGCGAAAGCCCGACCAGAAACACGACATCGCAGCGCTGCTTCAGATCCCGCAACTCCTGCTGCACCGCCTGTGTCCACTCCTCCCACCCGATGGGGATCAGATCGCCCACCCTGGTGCCATGCCCCGGCAAGAGCATGTTATTGGTAAGCCAACCGCG
>DASTKE010000729.1:0-9600 GCA_035716105.1 Ktedonobacteraceae bacterium
CGGCTGGCATCAACGCTGATGCCAGCCGCCAGGCTCTCTTGCCTATCCCTATCCTCTCCGAGACATTCTTAATCTCTCATCTCTTTGCGTACCAGTTCCAGAGGGTGCTCTTTCAGAAGCCAGCTACGGGTGAGGCCAACCGGTATCCTGAACCGGCTGTTGTCAAGTGTGGTTTTCCAGGTATCTCCCTGGGTGTGCTCAATGATATCGGCCTCGATCAGCGTTTTCAGCGCGTCCAGGATATACTCACGCCTCGTGACGATGTTGTAGCGCTGGTAGATTGTTTCAAGCTCATTGAAAGTGAGCCAGCGTCCCTCCTCTTTTCCACCTTCGGCGACGACAGCCAGCGCTACACGCTCTTCTTGCTTGATGTGGTCCCAGAGCCAGCCGAAGTGGTAGCGACCCGTTTGCATGACCTGATACAGGACCGTGTTTACATCGTTGATTGTCACATAGGTCTTACGCCGGGTATTACAATAATCGACGATAGCCCGGCACATCAGGTGGATCAGGTAGGGCTGATCCGCGGTCAACTGATGAATCTTTGTCACCGTGAGCGGCTCATATTCGAGGAAGCCTTCCACCGGTTTGCAGATCAGATCTTCGGCCCCTTCCAGGCTCAGGCGAGAAAGCCGGTAGTGGATAGCGATATTGAAGAAGACGGAGCGATACCAGCGAGTATACTCAGTGATCTTATGCGTGCCGGAGAACAGGAAATTGATATTCGGTCGGTGCTGGACAATATCGCGCAGGTAATCGAATATTTCCGACTGTAAGTTCCCCTTGTTCACCTGCTCTTCCAGAACCTCAAACTCGTCGACCAACAGAATGAGTTTTCGTCCTACCAGCAGTTCCTCGATCTCATCTAAGAACATATCGAAGGTGTACGTGGGGTCGACCAGAAAGTTTGCCAGTTCTGGTTGGTGTGTGATGACGTTTTTGCGCTTCATGGCCTGCGAGATATAGTAGGCCACCCGGTGTAAAAAGTTGCTGATGGTCATATGATACGATGCTCGCTGCATATCGATCAGCACGGGAATACACTCGCCCAGAGTTGAGGTGTTGATGAGCTGCACCAGCAGGGTTGTTTTGCCAGAGCGCCGCTGACCATAGAGCACAACAACGCTTTTAGCATCGCGAGTCAGGTTATCTTGCAAGAAGGTCATATCCCGTTCGCGGCCATAGAACAGCCTGCTGTCATGTGTTGGCGTGCCGGTGGAGTAAAGATTAGGGATGCGCCGAAACGCCTGGCTGGACTCCCTTAACTCCAGATGTGTCACCAACTTCTCGATGGTTGTGCTGTTGTCGGCGTTGTCATACGCAATTTCAAAAGTCAGATCCAGAGCTGTACAACGCGGCCTGAGAATGATTTCGATGGTGATCTCTTCCTGGGGAAGAATGATCTCCGTATCATTAGAGGTATTCCCAACGGTCGTAAAGTCTGTACTGTTGAGAAGGGTGATCTTGACAGCCGTTGCCGAACTGCGCCCGTCATTTCTTACTGTGAGCCAGATACCTATCTGCTCATCGTAGCGCACATCCTTCGTCAGGAGTTCCACTTTGAGTTCTGCTTTTCCGCGCAGTTCGCGCAGTTGCGCCTGTACTAGCCTGCGCCATTTTTCCAGAAGCAGGAGAAGAGCCTGCCGGTCGGGCAAGCGTGTAATTGGCTCTCCCAGCAGGACGGCGCTGTACTTTTGCTCGACATACGCAGGCATCCTGTCGAGGGCTTCGATGGTCTCCAGCAAACTGGTCAGGCGATCATGGATGGCTTCACGTCGCACGTACATCTTGAGCGGGCGACTGACAATACTCAGTTTTTCAAAGACCTCAAGGATGATTTGCGCGAACTTGTTATTAGGATCGAAATAGCTTGTCTTCAAGGCACACTCATAGTCGGCGATCTCAGCAATGGTTTCAATAGTGAAAAGGCGGGCTAGTTCCGTATAGATCAGCCGCAGGTCTTTGCCGTAAATGAGCGTTGAAGCCGCTTCCAGCGCCCTCATCACCTGGTGAACCCGTTCCAGGATATTCTCCTCACACAGATCAGGGCGTAGCATCGGCACAACGGCATTGATAAAGTGTTTGACAACAGGAGTAGTTGTGGCCTCTGCAATATGCAGCAAAATCTCGGGGTGAATGTCCTTTACAATAAACAGGTGCATATAGATGATGATACTGCCGTGATGACGGTTCAGGAAATGGGCCAGGGTGCGCCCTGCTTCTTGCCGCACCCACTCGGAAGCTTCTCCCTGGCTGGCTGTTTGGCCCATCCATACAGGCTCTCTGCCTTGAGCGGCTGTAAGCAGCAGGCGAAATATCTCCCGGTGCATATCGACTGGCCTATCAACCGGGGCATCGATCAACTGGTACAATTTGCGCACTACCATACGCCGGGCAAAACGATCGGTGCTTTCGGAGGCGCGTTTCAGGTAGAAAAAACTCAATTCCTGATCATGTTGCATCAGCGTCTGAATGTGCTCGATAAAGGCATTGCGCACCGCCTGTTTACCTTCCGTACTTGCGGTCCATACCACGTCGAGCACGTTACGTACCCAGGTAGGATACGTTGGATAGAGGATCAGCGCGGTGCGAACAAGGGTTTTGCATACCTCGACCGTTCCTTCTTTGGCGAGCCTTTCCAGGGTCGCAAAGTCTATTGAGAAGTTATCGCTTCGCTCTGCCAGCTTGTTCAAGGCGAAGGTTTGCAGCAATGGATTAGAGGTGTTCAGCAGGTTTTCGAGCGCCTGATCGGGAGAGAACTGCTGGCACAGCGCCGACCAGCACTGTGTTACCAAAGGGGCGAGTTGACGCTGGTTCACGAGCCGCAGGAGTTCGAGTTCGTCTTCAGAACCGATAGCAATCTCAATGTTGCCATCGCCATCAATATCGTCGACGCTCAGCGCACGGATGCGATCTTTTGCCTGGTAGGTCCAGAGCAAGTCGCCATCTTTGTTAAAGACGTACAGGTAGCCATCGGCACAGCCAACGAAGATCTCGGTTCTTCCGTCCCTATCGACAGTATCAATTGCCAGAACGCTGTGAGGCAGGTAGTAGCGCCACAGGAGGTGGCCCGCGCTGTCCAGGACGTGGACATTGCGGTCTTCGGAGCCGATGAGCACCTCGATTCTGCCATCATTATTGATATCCTTGAGGTATATCTCCTTGACGCGATCACGTGTTTCATGCCGCCAGAGAAATTGCCCGTGCCGGGTATATGCGTAGACCTCTTTTCCCAGGCTTGCGGTAACAATTTCCGGCCCGTGATCTTCGGTCGAGGGATGCGCTCGCACAATCCTGACATCCTCTTCAGTGGCGATGGTTGCAACGGGGGTGAGCAGGTCGCCGCTGTAGATGGAAAGTTTTTTATCTTCGGAGCCGACGATAATTTCCGCATGACTATGCCTATTGGAGGTGGTAATGCAAATGCTCGACATGCGCATATTCTCGACAGGCATGTCAAGGAGTTTTGGTTTCTGCCCTCCGCTTAGAATATGGACGCGGTGATCTGCTGAGCCGATGACGATTTCTTCCTGTTTGTGATGATCGATAAAGCCTGTCTGTACATCTACGATATGATCGCTTACCGCGGTTGACCAGAGCCGCCGACCGTTCGGCTGAAAGGCATGAATGGTTTCTCCGGCAGTACCCACAATGATCTCTCGTTTCTGTTCGCTGGCAATATGCCTGAAATTGATAGAGCGAATATTCCCTATAGTATCTTTTCGCCACAGTGACTCAACCTTCTGCAGTTCCAGCTGGAGCAGCGTGGTAAGTGCCTGTCCGTACTCTCCGGCAACGAGCAACGCCTGCCCCTGCTGGAGTGTCACCAGTTCCCGCTCAGGCGTTCGCAGGATATCCTGAAGCAAGGCGCGTTGTTCGGCGTTCAATTCGGTGATCTCTTGTGGCGCGGGTTCTCCCAGTTGCCGGTAGTAGCGGCGAACTTTTTTCTCTACCCCTCTATTTAATCGAACGCGCATAGCACGGACGCGATTATCATCCGAGCCGATCAGCAATTCCGGCAGACCATTGCCGTCGATATCGTAGGGGTAGATACTGAAGATACGACACTTGTGATTATGTCGCCAGATCGTGTTGCCCTCGGCATCAAGGATGTAGATATGTTTGTCCTCTGAGGCTGCGATAATCTCGGCCTGTTTATCGCCATCGATATCAGTAACGCAGAATGAGAGGATGCGGTTATCGAACAATTTACGCCACTTTTGCTCGAAGCAGCCATGGGCATCCCCCTGCTGCTTGTGATATACCAGAGCGGTCAGGTCTTTGCCTTCGGTTGTGACAAGCAGCTCGATACATCCATCGTTATCAACATCCTCGGCCAGGATCGTGTAGATGGGATGAGCCATGCTGTACTGATCGAGCAATCGGCCCTGCTGGTCGAGCAAATAGAGGGAATGGTCAGTAGAACCTACCAGCACTTCGGCCTGTCCGTCTCCATCGACATCGCACATGGAGGCAGAGCGTACCCACCCATTGGTCTGAAACGTCCAGAGAGGAACCCCTGTCAGCGCATCGAGTCCATAAACAGAGCGGTCTTCGGAGCCAATGATGATCTGCGCAGGCCACCGGGAATCAATAGAAATCTGGCGGATAGCGTATCCTGTATCGTACCAGCACGCTGCCTGCTCCTGTTTCCGCTCAATGGCCCATTCGTTTGCTGGATCGAAGTCAAATGCCTGTCTATCTTTGGAAACTGTCTTGCCATCTTTGTCCAGGACATACACCTTGCCATCTCGCGTACCTACAATGATGGAAGCCGTGTCTTCATATCCAGGGATAGGAAGTTTGCCAGAGGCAGCAGCTCCTACCCAGGCTTTCGTCCCTATAATGCGTTTCCAGCGCAGGCGGAAATTCGTGCCTTTTGTTGTGAGAACATATATGCGGCCATCGCGGGAGCAAGCAACAATTTCGCTATAGCCATCGTTGTCAATATCGCTGGCAAAAACGTTGGTTACCCAGTCCTTCGTCTGGTAATCTGTCACACGGGTCACAACGCCAAGTCCAAGATCAAGTGCGTCTTTTAAATCTTTGATGGTGTTGGCTGACATATTGCCGATCCTTTTCTCAACTTCGATGTTGCTTTGCGTTCCTTCGCTGCCTCTACTGCTACACTTCCTCTTGATTGCACTTGTGTTTTCTGATACCTTCTCACATAGAGTATAAGCACTGGTATTAGCCAGAGTATGCCAGATTTATGACAAATGAGCAATCTTTTCGTTTCGCGCTCTTTCTCTTAGAAAATAGGAGATGCATGGTGGGTAAATTATGAGTTATAATGATATGGCAGAAATTTGACACATCTTTTCCCGTGTCGAAGATTATACTCGATAGCAGAATAGTCATTTGCTGCCCAGGGAGGTCGTATCATGGGGCTTCAGCCAACACAATCGAATCCATTCTTCAATCTGGCGATGATCCGTAATGCGAAGATGTTTTTTGGGCGCACTGACTTGCTCCAGCATTTCTATGATGCAATAGAAAACCGTCAATCGGTTTCGCTGCTTGGCTCGCACCACATCGGCAAGTCGTCGTTCCTCTGGTGTGCAGCGTTGCCGGAGATACAGGCGCACTTCCTCGTTGACCTGAGCCACCATATCTTCGTCTTTCTTGATCTGCGTGAATACCTCCACAAAACCAGTGAGGATTTCTTCCATCGCGTGAGCAAGGAAGTTATCAGCCAGAGCGCGAAGGTGGCAGAACTGCATATGCACATAGAGGGAACTGGTGAGGATGCTTTCAGCAGCGTTCTCGACCAGGTGGCCGAGCATGGGTATTTCCCCGTCCTGCTGCTGGATGCGTTCGATAACCTCACGCGCAATAAGCATTTCGGCCCTGAGTTCCTGGCCTTTTTACGCGCACATGCCAGCATGGGGCTGGTTTCCTATGTCACTGCCTCCACCGCGCCATTGTATGAAGTATGCCATCACGATATCGCAGATTCACCGTTTTTTAACATCTTTTACACCTATACCCTCGAAGCCATGACGCCTGAAGAGGCTGGCGAACTGATCAACGTACCGGCGCGAGAGGCAGGTCTGCCATTTACCGACATGGAGGTTGTACTGCTTCGCAAGCTGGCAGGTCGCCATCCATTCTTCATTCAGCGTGTGTGCTATGCTCTCTTCAGAGAAAAGCTCATGCATAGCGATGGCGAAATCGATGTACCCCACCTGAAGCAAGTGGTCTATAAAGACCTGCAGCCTCACTTTCAAGACACCTGGGATCGGCTCTCCGAAGAACAGCAGAAACTGCTTCTGGATGAAGCGCAACGGAAGGGAGATGTATTACGTAAATTGCCCGAATTTAGTGAAAGCTCTTTATTCCGGCAATTTGTGCGCAATATCTGCCATATGAAGCTATTCCAGATGACCGTTGACGAACTGGCGAACACACTGGAACAACTCGACGATCTGAAAGTTCTGGGTGACGCGAACCTGCGCCTCATGGAGATGGTCTCATCACGCCTGACGAAAAGTTCTGTCTCATCTCCTATTGAGAAGGGGATAGTTGTCCGCGAAGTCCTCTACGAGGCTTTTGAGCGCCTGCGTGGGATTGGAGTTCGCAGTGACTCTGCTCCTGGATGGCGTCTCTACAACATCCTCTACTACCGGTATTTCAAATATCACCTGAAAAACGAACCCATTGCTACCCGCCTGGGCCTTAGCACGCGGCAGTATTATCGCGAACGCGACAAGGCTATCGAAGCACTCTTGAATATCCTGCTTGAAATGGAATATGCGCCAGCCGCCCAGAAGTAGGGGTCAGGAAATATATTTCTGCCCTTCCTCCTGTATCAATGACGCGGGTAGGCTCCTACCCGCGTCCTCTCATTCCTCCGCTCACCGCTATCCTCTGGTTCATTTGCCTTAGCATTTTCCTCAACCATCTAACAATGTTTGTACTTTCGCTTCATATTTCTACAAAAATATAGTATACTTGTTTTATGTTTCTCTTTCAGGCTTTTGGAAAACGGATTACTTCATGGGAAATGTAAAACTGACTGTAGTGCTGATGGCTGGCTTTCCCGGCTCTGGAAAAACGACCCTGGCATGTGCTCTGGAACGCGAACTTGGATGGCATGTGGTTGACAAAGATCGTTACAGGGTTGAGTTGCTGAAGAAGGGAATGAAAGAGGATGACGCCGCCTATGCTGCCTACGACCTATCGTTTAAAGAGATACGCCTGGCTCTGATTGAGCAACAGCAATCGGTTATTTTTGATACTGCCGCACTCTATCGCTTTATCATCGATACAGTCAGGGAGATTGTAGACAGTGTAGAGGGGGCCAGACTCAAAGTGATCCTCTGCGTGGTCGACCGTGACGTGCGTAACCGTCGACTGCGCATCAGAGTGGTTCAGAATACGAGGTCTACCGTTGAACCAGACACTATCACTGATTATTTGCAATATTTCGATCACCTGCCTCAAGATAAGCTGGCCATTTTTACGCACAAATCAATTGCTGAGTGCCTGACTGATGCGATGGCATACGTCAAAAGTTAAATGAAAGATATTCTGGCATCCTTTTGTCGCATTTTTGGCACACCCAGGCAGATTATTTTAGACATAATAGCCTTGCGCAATATCTATTTTCTAATCTTAATCAAGGGGAGTTGTGGAAATATGCAAACCGTCTTCTTAGTTCGTCACGGAGAAAGCCTATCAAATATAGGTAAGGCAACTATTTCTCCTAGAAGTGTCAGGCTAACACCAGTTGGTGCCGCCCAGTCTCTCTCCGTTGCCGAGTTTCTTCGCTCTCGCGCATCTCTTGACCTCATCGTTACCTCTCCCTATCAACGCACCAAACAAACAGCGGCCCCTACAAAGTGGATGTTCCATTATGTGCCGGAAGAGGAATGGGATGTGCAGGAGTTCACGTATTTGTCGTTGATCCATAAGTGGTCAACCGTTAAAAATCGCCAGCCGAAAGTATTAAAGTACTGGCAACTCTGCGACCCACAATTTGTTGATGGACCAGGCGCAGAGTCATTTGAAGAGTTTATCATACGTGTCAAACAGGCAATAAAGAAGCTAAAAGAGGCTAAACATCAGACGATTGCTTTGTTCAGCCACGAGCAGTTTATCAACGCTATGATATGGTTACTCGACCACAAATCAGCTGTAATGACCCCGCGGGCAATGCTCGATTTCAGGCTTTTCCTAAAACGACACTCTATTCCCAACGGCACTATTGTAGAGTTAACATACGATGAGAAGCAAGACGAATGGAGCTACAAGTTCATTACCGAGCATCTCCACGAACCAGAAGAGCAGGACAGGCAGGAAGACACGCAGCGTGAACTGGCTCTATCCCGGTAATCAGTCCCATACGTCAAGCCATGAAAAAGAGCCTCTGGCCTGTCATTCTGAGCGCAGCGAAGAATCTCTAGCAACCAACCGCTCGACCAGGCCGATTGGAGATTCTTCGCTGCGCTCAGAATGACATGTCCGGCCACTTTTTTCACGTCAAGCCATAAAAAACGGGCCCAGACGTGTCATTCTTCGCTGCGCTCAGAATCGGCTGCCGCTTCGCTCGAGCAGGTAGCTCACGGAGATTCTTCGCTGCGCTCAGAATGACATGCGAGAGGCTCTTTTTCATGGCGGTGCCATTCAGGAAAGTAGGGAACCACCTGGCCCGCAAGGGTTTTCTGGTTCCCTCTATTCGTCCTTTATCCTTCTTTTTCTCAACCTCATCTCAACCGGATCATTACCAGTTTTTCCTTTTCGCAGGAGAAGTTTGCTTGCATAATTAGAGAGAAAGAAATATGTCTATTTGCTTTTTTCTGAAAGAAATGGGGGAGTTCATAGTATGCTTCATAGAAAATCAGATGTCCCAGCGCTTTCTGCGAAATATGAGGGACGGCAAGGAGGCAAGATGGCTCCTCTGTTCCGGCGTTTCCGACCCCTGTTTGTCATACTGGCGGCGCTTGTGCTCGCCCTCGGCGTGGCCGTACCAGTCCTTGTTCATGCGGCTGGCAACGCGACTGATTACTTTGTGGCCAGCGGCAGCGATCCGTGGGGAACCACCTTTGATAGCAACGGCAACGTGTGGGTAGCGGTGCCGGGCTGCGACCCGAATCCGACGTGCAGCGCCGGGACCGCACCGGGGAAGATTGAGGAATTTAATCCTTCTACGTCGAGCTGGGTGCAGACGCTGCAGTTGCCCGCTGGCTATGGTCAGCCGCTGTTCCTGGCCTTTGATGGCAAGGGCAGGCTCTGGTTTCCTGCGGGTATGAGCAACGCGATTGAGATGTACAATGCCGGCACGAAAACCTTTCACCAGTGGACGGTTCCCACAGCCAACGCGATACCCTGGGATGTGGCGGTCGATCATAGTGGCAATGTCTGGTTTACCGAGCACGGCTCCAACAAAATTGCGCGCTTCAACCCCAATACACGTGTTTTCAAAGAGATTGCAACCCCTGCCACCAATAGCGTGCCATATGGTCTCACCGTCGACGCCAACAACAATATCTGGTTTACCGAGAACAACCCGGCAGTGGCCCTGATCGCGAAGTACAACGTCAGTAAGAGCAAGCTGCTGGAATACAAGGTACGGCCCACGGCTAACGGCAATAGTGG
>DASTKE010000730.1:0-2967 GCA_035716105.1 Ktedonobacteraceae bacterium
GGCTTTATCGCCGCCATTCTCAGCGACGCGGGTTTGCGCGTCTGGCGCAACCGCGAAGGCTCGAATCTGATGCGCGGCATCGCCAGTTCGCTCGTCATCCGGGCGCTGCCTAATGGACGCCTGCGCCGCTCAGGTCGCGCCATCTCCATCTTTGAGGTGGACGAGGCAGTTGTGCCACAGGCGGTTCGCTCGATTGCTCCCCGTGTGGCTGTCTTCACCAACCTTTTCCGCGACCAGCTTGACCGCTATGGAGAGGTGGACAGCGTCGCCACTCGCTGGCAATCAGCGATACGGATGCTCTCACCCGATAGCGTGCTCGTGCTCAACGCCGACGACCCGGCAACAGCCTATCTGGGCAAAGAATTTGAAGGCAGCGTGTATTACTACGGCATTGATGCTCTCTCGCTCGACATTTCCCACCAGCCGTCCTCGGCCAACCGGCACCAGGTCATCGATACGCGCACCTGCCCGAAATGTGGCGGCGAATATATCTACGACATGCGCTTCTACAGCCACATGGGCCACTACACGTGCGAGGGCTGTGGCCTGACGCGACCGCAGCCGAATGTCCGCGTGGTGCAGGTCGAGGACAGCGGCTTTGACCGTCTGCGCATCTCGGTTGCCACCGAAACCGGTCAGCACGATATGGTTATTCCCCTGCCCGGTTTGTATAACATCTACAACGCGCTGGCCGCCATCACCGTCGCTCAGGCACTGCACATCGGTTGGGAGCCAATTGTAACGGGCATCGAGCAATTCAAACCCGTCTTTGGACGCGGCGAACGGGTACAGGTCGAGGGACGCACAGTGCGCCTGCTGCTGGCAAAAAATCCGACCGGCTTTAACGAGGTGCTGCGCACCCTGTTCAGCAGCAACACCCGGCGTTACGTGCTCTTCGTCCTCAACGACAATATCGCTGATGGACGCGACATTTCATGGATCTGGGATGTGGACTTTGAACGTATCATTGGTCAGACGGATACACTGGTTGTAGGTGGCACGCGCTCGCTGGACCTGGCACTGCGTTTGAAATACGCGGGAGTGGCTGAAGAGGCTATGACCATCGTTCCACCAAATTCCCTGCGCAGCTTGCGGCGTGCGTTGGAAGCGCAGGAACGCGGCACCGCGAGCAAACGGGGCGCGGCGACTTCCAGAAGCGCGTTTTTTCCCAGCCGGAAGGGGCAGGGCAACCAGGAGGCAACAGCAGGCGGGCGAACCGCGCTGACAACGACTGAAGGTGAGCGTCCAACGCGCCATGCCGGTCTGGCGGAAGCCTTTGATAGCGCGATTCGCCAGACGCCGGAAGGTGAAACTTTGTTCGTAGTGCCGACGTATACAGGCTTGTTAGAAATACATCGCCTGCTGGAACAGCGCGGCCTGACGCCTCATTACTGGGAAGGAAAGGACTCATGAAGCAGGGCATCTCTTCACGGCTCACGCTGACGCTGGGGCATCTCTACCCCGACCAGTTGAACCTGTATGGTGATCGCGGCAACATCCTGACTTTTCGCCAGCGCTGCGAGCGACGCGGCATTACACTGCGCGTCGTTGGTCTCGGCATCGGCGACGCATTGGCCCCCGACGAGTATGATATGCTCTTTATCGGGGGGGGCCAGGACAAAGAGCAGGCACCCGTGGCTCAAGATTTGTTGGAGACAAAGGGCATCGGGTTATGGGCCGCCATCGAGAACGATATGCCCGTGCTGGCCGTCTGCGGCGGCTACCAGTTGCTCGCGCACTACTACCGCCCGGCCAATGGACCCGATATGCGCGGCCTCGGCGTCTTCGATGCATGGACCATCCACAAGGGGCCACGCTCGCCGCGTTGTACCGGCAATATCGCCGTGAGTTGGAATGGCAGCACGCTGGTTGGCTTCGAGAATCATGGCGGGCGCACCTATCTAGGTACGGCCAAACCGCTGGGGCGCGTCCTCAAGGGCTATGGCAACAACGCGGAGGATCATACCGAGGGTGCGGTCTATCGCAACACCTTTGGTACCTATATGCACGGCTCGCTCCTACCCAAAAATCCGCACTTTGCCGATTATTTGATCGGGCTGGCCTTGCAACGCACGTATGGTCTTGATATGCTATTCAGTGAAGGCGAAAACGAGAAAGTCAACGGACGCAGAACAGAACATGAGTCGACGACGCCACAGACGGAAACATTTGATCCGTCGGTGGTACTTTCTTCTCTCGATGATCGTTTAGAGTGGGAGGCCCACGCGGCGATGCTTGAGCGAATAGGATTACAAAAAGCAGCAGTTAGCGCGTTAAGGAATTATGAGGCAACATAGACTGTCCACCTACAAGGGGTTTCACGATGAGTTTTGATCGGTCACAGGCACGCTGTTCTTTTTGCGGACGACGTCCGCCAGAGGTTCGACGTATGGTAGCTGGTCCGGGCGCGGCCTACATCTGTGATACCTGTCTTGCCCTGTGTAACGACATTATCGACGATCCCGCTCCCTTTTCGGAAAAAGCGCTGGAACTGGCTTCGCGCCCACCGGTGGTGATAGCCGCGCCACAAGTGGGTGAGGTGGAACCGGGCGCAGATTCGGGTCCACGCGAACCCTGGCGCACTGTCAATGTAGAGTTAGAGCAAAAGCAGCAGGGGATGATCCTCTTGCTGCACCAGATACAGTTCTTCGACGAGCATTTTGAGATTCACTACCTCTGGATTCGCCCACCACTGACGGCAGGCTTCGCCTTTATACCGCGTATCATCTTCTTCGCCAGAGACAATACCGGCAAGCAATGGACTGGCGATCGCGGTGGCATGCTGCTGGCCCGGCCAGAACTGATAAGCGACCCCAATCATGCCGTCTATCAGGGCAGCGCTCGCTTCCGACCATTGCCCTCCAGCGATGCGCGCCTGCTCACCATCCGTGCGGCTGATCCGCTGGCCCAATTTGAAGACATACCAGCGCGTCCCTGGCACTTCGAAGTGACAATTTAGAATAGTGC
>DASTKE010000731.1:0-3875 GCA_035716105.1 Ktedonobacteraceae bacterium
GGCCGATTTATCGTGCCCACCGCCGATTTATCGGCTAACGCCGAGGGCCGATAAATCGGCGGTGGGCACGATAAATCGGCCCCTACGGGGGTTCCGTGCTATATCCCAATTATTTTGTCAATGTTCATCATCGCGCCCCTACATGTATTATTGGGGGGAAACGAACGCGCTTACCAGGTCGGCCATGCGGTCGACCTGGTCGAGGTCGGTGTTGGTGGGCCAGAGGATCAGTTCGTCCGCGCCGGTGTCGGCGAAGGCGCGGATGGTGTCTTTGATGGCTTCGGGCGTGGTGGGAAGGCTCTGGACGATCATCCCGCCATACTGGGGGCCGTAATAGCGCGTGATGGTTTCTCGCGCACGGTCGAGCGCGTTTGGCCCGAGGCCGTAGTAGGAGCAGGCGACGAAGCGCGGCTGACCGGGGCGTCCCTGCTCGCGCCAGGCGTTTTGCGCGATGTCGTAGTTCTGGCGAGCAGCGGCTGGCCCTCCGCCGCCACTGATGAAGCCATCGCCGTAGCGCGCTACACGCTGAATGGCGGCGGGCGCTCGCCCACCGATCAAGATGGGAGGCCCACCCGGCTGCACGGGTCGCGGCCCAATCGGCCCGACCTCCGCGCTGAGCGGCTCGCCCGCCCAGATGCGCTTCATCTCGGCAAGCTGGGCATCGAAGCGTTTGCCGCGATTGTTGAACGAGGCGGGAGCGGCGAGAAAATCATCTTCGCGGCTCCCGATGCCGAGGCCAACCGTCAGGCGACCGTTGGTGAGGGCGTCCAGGCTGGCAAGCTCTTTTGCCAGCACACCCGTGTTGTACAACGGAGCCAGCAGCACCGTGGTCATCACCCGAATGCGCAGTGTGACCGCGCCCGCGCCTGCCAGCGCGATCAGCGGCGAGTAGTTGGGGTAGACGAGACGATCAATCAGGCCCAGGCTGGAAAACGGCCCCAGGTCGGCTTTGCGCGCCCAGTCCAGTAGTAATGTTCCCGGTGTACCCGGTATGTTCGCCGGATAGCCAATGCCAATTTCCATACTATTCTCCTCACTATTGAAGGGTTTTCCTTACAAAGCATAGCTTACATACTTAAGCTTAGTTGTTACTGCTGTATTGTAGTCTCACAAAAATGCGCACGTCAAAGTGCCAGGTGAAAAGAAATGTCAGAATATCCGTCCCCCTCGCAAGAATGGAGAGTCAAATATCGTCCGACCTTTTCTTTACTGCAACTGCAAGATATAATACAGGCAACACATCTTTATGGAGTTTTATAAATTATCCACGATATGGTGGAGCATCACCGTAGGGCCGCGATTTATCGAGGCCCTACAGGTTTTGCCCTATCTGTATATGGATATACCAACTAGAATAAGGCAAGCAGTGATGAAAAGAGCGCTGCGGCAGGAGCAGAGATGATGGCCGGGAAAAAACGTTTTTTGGTTCGTTTCTGGGGAGTGCGTGGCAGCTATCCAACTCCCGGCCCGCATACTGTGCGTCATGGTGGGAATACCTCCTGTATCGAGGTGCAGGCTGGCGACCATACCATCGTGCTGGACGCTGGCAGCGGCATCATTCGCCTGGGCCATGACCTGTTGCAGCGCACAACCGGCAACCTTGATCTCACCGTTCTGTTCTCACATGGACATGGCGATCACCTGCTCGGTTTCCCATTTTTCTCGCCCCTATTTGAGAGCCGGGCCACGCTTCACTTCTTTGGCCCCGAACTGACCGGCAAATCGGTTGAGCAGCTTGTAACCCCATATATGTCTCCTCCGTATTTTCCAGTGGAGTTACAAAAATTGCCCTCCACGCGCATATTTCATACATTGAGCGAGGGAGAAAGCATTAGCTGGCAGGCGGGAGAGAAAGTGCCGCACATCAACAGCCTGCGCAAACAGGACAGACGAGCCAGTTTGAACGGGCATGAGCCGGAGGTACGCATTCTGGCGCAATATACCAGCAGCCACCCGCTTGACGGCTCGGTGATCTATCGTATAGAGTATGCCGGACATAGCCTGGTCTACTCCACCGATGTCGAATGGAGCGGCAGCTACGACCCCGCCTGTATCGACTTTGCGCGGGGAACCGACGTGCTGATACATGACGCGCAATATACAAGCGAGGATTATCAAGCAAAACGCGGTTTTGGACACAGTACCGTTGAAATGGCGACGGGCATGGCGCGTGCCGCCAGAGTTGGCGAACTGATTTTGTTTCACCACGAGCCGTTGTATGATGATGATAAGCTGGATTGGATGGAGCAAGAGGCGCGCAAAGAGTTCGCCTGTACTCGTTCCGCCTATGAAGGTCTGGAAATCGATCTGTTGGCACCAGGAACTGTAGGGGCGCAAGCGATTGCGTCCGAAACTGAGAGGAAAGAGAGATAATGGGTGGTATAGATGTTGTACTCGCGCTGATGCTCATCGGCTCGTTTCTTGTGGCCGTTTCGCTGCACGAGTGCGGCCACGCGCTGATGGCCCTGTGGTTGGGAGATCACACGCCGCGCAGCGAGGGGCGACAGAGCCTGAACCCGCGTGCGCAGGTTGACCCTGTGGGACTGCTGATGTGTGTGATCCTGGCGCTGCAACCTGTGGTCGCTTTCCCCGCCGGTTTTGGTTGGGGCAGGCCCGTCAAGCCCGACCCCTGGAAGATGCGCGTCGGCCCGAACACGGGCATTTTGCTGGTGGCCATAGCCGGAATGCTCTTCAGCCTGCTGATCGGCATCGTGGCAACAGTGATCTTGCGCTTCCTGCCGCCCGTGCTTTATAGCAATGCCTATATTATCCGCGTGCCGCAGCTCTTGCTGGTCTTCGCCAGCGTCAATTTCTGCCTGGTGCTCTTCAACCTGATTCCGCTGTATCCGCTTGATGGCTACCAGATCGTCTACACCCTTCTGCCGAACGCGCAGGCGAAACAATTTGCTAGAAGCGCTCCCTTTGGGCCGTTTATCATCCTGGCGGTTTTCTTCCTGCTGCCGTTCCTGGGTCGCCTGACGGGTCTGGATTCCTTCCCGCTTTTCCAGCTAGCCCACTACATCCTGCTCGGTGCCTGGAATCTGGTTGCCCTGGCCGGGCAGATCGCCTTCGACGCTGTAGTGCGTCTCTACTTCTTCCAGGGATGAATGCAGGCGTGTGGCGACGCACTATTGCGTACCGGCTGGGACAGGTGCGCCAGCAGCTAGGGCCGGTCGCGCCGCTCTCAACGACGGAGCGGGCAGAGGTGGCGCGCTGGCTGCCTGGGCAGGCGCTGGCGCTCTTCGCGACCATGTCGCTCGCCGACCAGCGTCACTCGCTGCGCGTCTGTCGCGCCCTTCAAGAACAGGGGTGTACCGAACCCGATATGCTGGCGGCGGCTTTGCTACACGACGTGGGCAAAGCGCAGGGGCGTGTCCCCTTCTGGACACGCCCGGCCATCGTGCTCGGCAAGCGTCTCGCTCACGGCCTGCTCTCGCGCCTGACGGTGTATCCCGTTGATGCGCACGCTCACGGCTGGCGACGCGCCCTCAGCTATGCCTGGCATCATGCCGAAGTGGGAGCCGATCTGGCCGCCGCCGCCGGACTTTCCGAACGCGCCGTGCTCTACATTCGCACACACCACCAGCCGCACGGCCCGGCAGCGCAGTTACACCTGGTAGATGAGGTATCGTAAATGTCGGATTGGACAAATGACAGGGCGGGAACAAGCCCCATAAGCGCTAATGCAAGGGATAACGTAAGTGGGGCCACCCCCGGCAAGCCACCCGCAAGGGAGACAGACCCCGGCAGGCCACCCGCAAGGGGTGGCCTGCCGGTTATGAATACCCCGGGTGGCCTGCCGGGGGGAGCATTAATGCCTGTGGCGGCAAACCTCGTCCCTGTTATGAATACGGAGGAAGTCCATTCCGCAACAG
>DASTKE010000732.1:0-2846 GCA_035716105.1 Ktedonobacteraceae bacterium
AGCTTCTTGCCGCGCATCGAGCCGGAATGGTCCAGCACGAGCGTGAAATTCAGCGGCATCCGCACCTGGGCCATCTGCTCTGTCGGGCTGGCCTCAATCAGCACATACGCCACCTGGCTCGCGTCGGTCAGCGGCATATGCTCTCTTCCCACCTCGCATATCAGTGCAACCTCGCCGGGCATAATCGTTTCGCTCCTTTGTTCACGTGATTTCCAGGATACCCCTACTATACTACGGATTCGCAAGTTGTTGCGTTGTATGGGTTCCACCAATGATCGGGAGCCGGAGCGACCAGAGCGACCGCAAGACCAGGGCTATACACACAGGGCAGTGGACGTATATAGTAGGGCAACCCTTGCGGTCCTGACACGGGGAGGTTTTGCCAGAGCGTGGATAGCCGTAGGGGCGGGACTGTGGCGCTTGCGCCGCCCTGAGAGGAAGCTCCGAGATGTCCAGGAAGCAGTCCCAAAAAACCTCCACGGCAAAGGGCGGCGCAAGCGCCCCCTCTCCCAACCCCGCTCCCGCCCCTACGGAGCATCAACGTGTCCCAAAAAACCTCCCCGTGTCAGCCTTGCGATCGCCCTGGTTGCTATGAAGCGATGGTGCCGGTGCGTCAGGTGCGATGAGGAAGAGGCAAAAACCAGTCTTTTAGAGCGAGAGCAGGGGCTGTTGCGCTGACGTACCCTTCGCCGCCTCTTGCTGGTCTGTTGTTGCCTTTGCCTGCTCTGCCAGCGCTCGCTGTAGCGACACAAGCGTCTGCTCCTGCAACTCCTTGCGCTCTTTCAGAAGGGCAAGCTGCTGATCCAGTAACACTCTCCGTTGTTCCAGCAGGCCCAGCTTTGCATTGATCTGCGAAAGCTGTTCCTCTACGATGTCTTGTTGGTGTTGTAACGCTGTTTGCTGCCGTTGACTCAATGGCATGATCGTTCTCTCTTTCTCCTATCACGAGACAGGAAATCATCATCAAAGAAAACACCATGAAACACCCGGACACCATATGCAATACGATTGAAAGGAGCAAGAAGTTCCACATAGATGAAGAAGGAGTATCCATTTGTACAGTTGGATCAGTGTTTAGATACAGATACTTTGAGCATAAGATGAAAGGTAGAATCTATGGAGACACGCCTGCTTGCCTATGAGAGTGCGGCAAGGGTGAGCGAAATTGCCAGTTGGGCCAATAAGGCCATCGGCAAAGAGGTACCGGGTGACCCCGGCTATTCCGTAGTGAGCGTGCTGCAATTTCAGGCTGTCAGCGTTGAGAACGGCTATGATGCCCTCATTCTAGTAGAAGTCACAAAACGACATTTCGATACACAGGTCGCCCTCAAGGAGGCAGATATCGAGGTCATCGAAGAACTGACCTCCTCTATCCAGGAACCGATATAAGGAGCGCAATTGCCAACAAAAACCCACAGATGTATAATCGGGGTTGTTAAAGCAGGATGGGACGTCGGTGGGATCGATTACGACGATTAACGAATAAATCCGGCGACACCGAAACCTCGTAGTACTTAGTCAAAGTTCCTTTGACAGGGATGCATCGCTGCGAAACGGCCTGATGAGCCATTGTCTCGTGACAAATGAACTTTGACTGACTAGTAGGGGCCGATTGATCGGCCTACGGTCTGAGCCGATCAATCGGCCCCTACAGGCGTTGCGTCTTATATCAGAGGATCAATAAAACGTGTCAGAACATACCAGTACATCCATAAAGATCAGTGATTTTGATCATGTGTTGCCGCAGGAGTTGATTGCGCAGGTGCCGGTTGAGCCGCGTGATGCTTCGCGGCTGCTGGTGGTGGAACGGGCGACGGGGAGGCTGGCGCACCGGCATTTTCGCGATATCGGCGAGTTTTTGCGGCCTGGCGATCTGCTGATTGCCAACCAGAGCCGCGTCATCCCGGCGCGTTTGCTGGGGAGGCGCGCCGGGACGGGTGGGCGCGTCGAGGTGCTGCTGCTCTCCGAACGGCCCGATCTGGGGCCGGATACGTGGGAGGCGCTGGTGCGACCTGGACGACGCCTGCGCGAGGGGGCGCGCATCCTGTTTGGCGAGGTCGGCGGCTCCTGCCCGCTACTGGAAGGGGAGATAGTGCGGCGCACTGAGGCCGGTGGGCGCGTTGTGCGCCTCTTCGCGCCGGGTGGCTCGTCGCAGGCGTTGCTGCCGGGAGTGGGTGTACGCCAGTTGATCGAGCAGGTGGGACGCATGCCTTTGCCGCCGTATATCCACGAGAGGCTGAGCGACCCGGAGCGTTACCAGACGGTCTATGCGCGTATCAGTGGCTCGGCAGCGGCTCCCACGGCTGGTTTGCACTTCACGCCGCAGTTGCTCGAGCAGTTGAGGCAGCAAGGGGTGCGCGTCGGCTTCGTCACGCTGCACGTGGGGCTGGACACCTTCCGGCCCGTCGAGGTCGAGGATGTCAGCGAGCACAAGATGCACAGCGAGGAGATTGACCTGGACGCGCCAACGGCTGAATTGATCAACGAGACGCGCAAGGCGGGTGGGCGCGTCATCGCCGTAGGAACGACCTCGGTGCGTACTCTAGAGGGCGTGGCGAGCATGTATGGTGGGCGTGTTGAGCCATTTCATGGCAGTACGCGGCTGTTCATCACGCCGGGCTACCGCTTTCAGGTGGTGGATGCCATGATTACCAACTTCCACCTGCCGCGTTCGACCTTGCTGCTGCTCGTCAGCGCCTTCGCCAGCAAGCCGCTGATCGAAAAAGCCTATGCGGAGGCCATCCGCGAACGCTACCGCTTCTTCAGCTTCGGCGACGCCATGCTCTTACTCTAAAGCTCGTAGGGGCGATGCCTTGTGCTCGCCCGTGGACTTGGGAGATTGGCCA
>DASTKE010000733.1:0-4398 GCA_035716105.1 Ktedonobacteraceae bacterium
GATGAAGCAAAAGGCGGCTGCCAGGTGGGTAGATCACGACTACGTGTTCTGCACTTCTACAGGTAAGCATCTTCACCCAGGACACGATGTGCTTGAAGAATTGAAAAAGCTGTTAACAAAGGCAGGGCTGCCCGATGTCCGTTTTCACGATCTGCGCCACAGCGTAGCAACTATGCTGCTTAGTATGGGTACGCATCCGAAGGTCGTGCAAGAGCTATTGGGTCACAGCCAGATCAGCATGACACTGGACATCTATTCTCATGTCCTGCCGACGATGCAACGGGACGCGATAAGCAAGCTGAACGATGCATTGAGCAGGCAGGATGAGGGTGCCAAACAATCGCAGGAGTAGCCTTTCCTGTACTGCTACATGCGTTGCTACATGACCGCGATTAGCTCAAAAACAGAAACGCCTCAAGCCGCTTCTCTGGTGGTTTGGGGCGTTTTCTTTTGCTGAGGTGGTGCCAAGGGCCGGAATCGAACCGGCGACACCAGCATTTTCAGTGCTGTGCTCTACCGACTGAGCTACCTTGGCATGATTTGTCTTGCTGTGTCTCTCCACGCCGGGCCGTGTGAGGCGGTCGCTTCGTTTGTTGTGTGCTACTATAGCATGTCTCGCCGATTCAGTCAATAGCTTTTCGCCGCTTTTTTCTTAACCGAACCTCAACCATTTCTTAACCCGGTTTAGCCTTTTGGTACTATGGTTCAGGGTGTTTCAAGGTGAGTCAGGGTATGGATACGCTAAGATGCCTACTCGTAGGCATTTATTGTAATGCGGGTGCAGAACACACCGTGAAGTGTTGCTTCATTGCTTCGTTGGCTCGCAGTTGTAGATGCAAAGGAGATGCTAACGTACCATGGAAACAAACCAACGAGTCTGGCAGTATTTTCAGCGGCACCGCGTGGCAAGTATCGCGGTGGCACATGTAGCTGTGGTGGGAGTCGTCGGGCTGGTGATGCTCGGCAATATGCTGGGCATGAATATCTTCGGGGCTTTCGCCCAATCCGCCTGCTCCAGCAACGACCGGGTTCACGTGGTGGTCAGCGGCGATACGCTGGGGGCCATCGCCGGTCGTTATGGCACAAGCTGGCAGAAACTGGCCTCCTACAACCACATCCCAAACGCGAACATGATCTATGTTAACCAGAAGGTGTGCATTCCGGGCGGAGGCGGCACGGCTCATAAAGGAGCACCAGGCATCAAGGGGGCGGGTAACTTTTTCCCCTATGGACAGTGTACCTGGTACGCGAACCAGCGCTACCACCAGTTACACGGCGTCTACGTCCCCTGGACGACGAATTCGGACGCCTGGGCCTGGACGAATCGCGCCTACGATTTCCACTGGCACGTCTCTTCGTCCCCTTCGGTGGGAGCAATCGTCGACCTGCAACCGTGGGTACAGGGCGCTTACGGCCTGGGACACGTGGCCGTGGTGGAGCGCATTCTGGGCAATGGGAACGTGGTCGCCAGCAACATGAACTGGGGCGCGGCGTACTGGAAAGTGGTTGATGTAGAGTTCAGACCGGGTCCTGGCGTAAGCTTCATTTCGTACTAATGAAGGTTCACAAAATAACCTGGATACGCAACCGCGACGCGGTTGCGTATCCAGGTTATTTTGTGAACCTTCATTATCACTATCACGCGCTTTTTGCCGCGCCGCCTTCGGAATGCGTCTGGGGATGGACCTGCTGCGCGGGATTAAAGGGGCTTTCCAGTTCCGGGGTGAGCATCGGATGGGCAATAAACCAGGCCTGGCTGTCGAAAGGCGGCTCGCCCGGCTCCGGTCGGACGTGGACGTAGCTACCGTCGGGCAGTAGAATGCTTGAGTTGACGGTATCCGCCAGTTCGCGTTCCAGCACCTCTGTGCGAATGGCTGTGCGTAGCACAGGGTCTTCGATGGGGAAAAGCGTCTCCACACGGTTATTCAGGTTGCGCTGCATCAGGTCGGCGCTGCCCAGATAGACCTCTTCGTTGCCATTATTGCCGAAGTAATAGATACGGCTGTGCTCAAGGAAGCGCCCGACAATGCTTTTGACGCGGATATTCTCGCTCACGCCCGGCACGCCAGGGCGCAGGCTGCACATGCCGCGCACGTTCAGATCGATCTGCACACCGGCCTGTGAGGCGCTGTAGAGCAGGGAGATAATTTCTGGATCGACCAGGGAGTTCATTTTGAAGATCAGCCGCCCGTTGCCGTACTCCTGCTGAACGCGAATCTCGCGCTCAATCAGCGCTTCAAAGCGCTGCCGCATATTGACCGGTGCCACCAGCAGCTTGCGATACGTGGTCTGGAGCGAGTAGCCGGTGAGCATGTTGAAGAGTTCCGAGACATCGGCCCCAAAGTCGGGACGGCAGGTGAACAGGCCCAGGTCTTCATAGATGCGCGCTGTGGTCGCGTTATAGTTGCCCGTGCCCAGGTGAACATAGCGCTGCAAGCCATCCGCCTCGCGCCGCACCACCATCACCAGTTTGGTGTGCGTCTTGAGGCCGGTCAGGCCGTAGACCACGTGAACGCCCGCGTTTTCCAGCGCTCGCGCCCATTCAATGTTGTTCTCCTCGTCGAAGCGCGCCTTCAGTTCTACCAGCACGGCAACCTGCTTGCCGTTCTCCACCGCCTCCATCAGGGCATCGACAATGGGCGCGTTCGTGCCGACGCGATAGAGCGTCTGCTTGATCGCCAGCACCAGGGGATCATGGGCGGCAGCACGCACAAAATCCACGATGGCCGTGAAGCTATCATAGGGATGGTGCAGCACGACATCATGATGGCGAATGACGGCAAAGATATCATGCCCTTTGCGCAATTGCAGCGGTGTGTAGGGAATTAACGGCGGGTACTTCAGGTCGGGGCAGTCGATGGCATAGAGATCCATCACATCGCCGATACCCAGCGGACCATCGATGACCGTCAGATCGTCTGCCATTATTTCCAGGTTATCGAGCAGCAGGCTGCGGATGCGCGGCGGCATAGATGGGTTGATCGCCAGGTCAACGACGGAGCCGAAGCGCCGTTCGCGCAGCCCCTTCTCGATATCCTCGATAATCAGGTCGCCTGCCTCGTCCTCCTGCAATTCAATATCGGCGTCGCGCAGCACGCGAAACGGGTACGACTCCCACACGTCGAAGCCGGGGAAGAGCTTGCTCAGGTGCGCGGCGATAACCTGTTCGATCCAGACGAACGCCTGCACGCCCGTTTTCCCGCCAACGGGTACCGGGAGCAGGCGCGGCAGCAACGGCGGCACCTTCACACGCGCAAAACGGTCGCCAAAATCGGGGTCCTTAATCACCACCGCTAAATTCTGGCTGCGGTTCGAGATATGCGGAAATGGATGGCCGGGATCGACTGCCAGCGGCGTCAGGACGGGGAAGATCTCGCGCTCGAAGTATTCCAGCATGGCGGCGCGCTGCTGCCCATCCAGTTGTTCATAGGCCAGCACGTGGATATGCTGCTCCGCCAGCGCGGGCAGGAGCACCTGTCGCCAGTATTCATGCACGTCAACTAGCTGCGGGGCCAGGCATTCGCGCACCGCCTTCAACTGCTGCTCCGGCGTCAGACCATCCGGGCTAGGCGTCGTCACGTGCGCGGCAACCTGATCTTTCAAGCCCGCCACACGAATCATATAAAACTCGTCCAGATTGGTGCCAAAAATGGAGAGAAATTTGACGCGCTCCAACAAGGGGATATGGTCGTTGCGCGCCTCCTCGAAGACGCGCCGGTTGAACTCAATCCAACTGAGTTCGCGATTGATATAGAGATCAGGCTGCTTCGCTTCGGTGGCAGAAGCGGCGTTTATCAGTTTCTGGTCCATAGCAGGCTCTTCCCAGGGTCTCCCGGCGTAGTGTTCGCATTGTATCATCCCCGGTGGAACAAGTGCAAATCAATAAAAAGAAGCGCCTTTGCGCCTTGCTCAATTGGACATTATTGGCCTGTCGGCAACGGGTAGTCGGGATCGTCATCGTGATCGGGTGCCAGTATGGTTCCCGGCACAACGGGCGCGGCTGGATGCGCGGAAGTGCCAACGTTGGGACCGGCATACGTCGCGGGAGCGAAGGGATCGGCCCAACTCGAACTGCCATCCGAGAAGACAACGTAAAAGGTGTGCTTCCCAACGGGCAGAGTCGTACTGAACTGGAACACCGCACCGGAACTGTACGCACCGGAGATAAGAGTCATGGTATGTGGAGTGGTATCGATAAACAGCTGTGCGCTGGTTGGAGCAAGCCCTTTCCATTCGGAGTAGGTCGTTGAAAAGAGAAACTGCGTCGTACTCGTGCCGCTGGTCGGCGTCACGCTGGTTTTTGCCAGCAGCACTGGCGTGCTGATAAGGCTTTGGCCTTCGACGTACCAGGCACCAGAGCCATCATCAAAGGCAAAGCGGTAGTATGCCTCACCGGCA
>DASTKE010000734.1:0-3058 GCA_035716105.1 Ktedonobacteraceae bacterium
CAGCGCAAGCCAGATGGCTTGCGCTGAGCATCTCTTGCCTATTTTTACTCCCTTTAGCTTACTAAAATGCTGACGTAGTTGGCGGGCAAGGAGCAGCCTTTGTAGAGCGCGGCCAGCAGTTGTCGCTGGTCAACGACCGTCTGCTTGCCTGTTGAGCAGGTCATTACCAGTTTGCGCGCGCCCGGCGACAAATCCTGGCGCAGGGGTTTCGGCTGACCGTGCGTATCCAGAATGCCAATCGGCCAGTAGACGTCGTGCAGGACAAAATCCTGGCTGCTGAAGTAGAAAAATGGCACCTGGTAGCGCATAGTTGTGCGCACATCGGTAATTAGCGTCAGGATATGCGAGACCGCGATCTGGTAGGCGTTGTTGGGATCGAGGCCACAGCCCTGAAAGCAGCCGGTGCCTTCAATCACCCACAGGTGTTTCCCCAACTGGCCGCTGCTGAGATTGACGTGAAACTGCTGCGCCCAGAACTGGTAGAGGTGATAGAGGCTGTTGACCGAGTCATCGGGATAGCCATTATGCCAGCTATCAATCAGCCCTATCGTTTGCTCCTGCCATTTCCAGTGACCGCCGGGATGTACTGTGGTGTTCATAGTGCTCTGCATCTGGTTGAGGTATTTGACCTGATCCATCAAGGGCTGGAAATCGACGCCGCCGACGTGGGGATCAAGCGAACCCATCAATACAGGGGTCTTCGGATTGACGGCATGAACGGCGCTCGCGCAGAGGTCGTAGTAGCGAGCAAAATTCTGGGGCGAGATATACAGCGTGGCAGGCGGGTCGTACTTCATCTGCTCGTTCCCGCACTGTACCGCGTCGGCTCCCGCGTGCGCAACGTCATTGATCGGCTGCGCGTTAAACAGTTGCGGCCCGCTCGATGACTGGCACATGAGCAGCAAGATACGCACGCCCTGCTGGTGATAGGTCTGGATGGTCGATTTGAGCACATCGCCGAGCATATCGCCGCCACCGCAGGTAGCATAGCTGATGCGCACCCAGGGAATACCGGGATACGAGAGCTGCGGGCCGCTATCGATGCCCAGAATAGGGCCGTTGCCCTGACCCAGCGGCGTTGGCGATGCCGTTGCAGGACTGCTGGCAACCGTCGGTCCCGGCACCAGGGTGGGTACGGCGGCAGACTGCTGGCTGCTATCCACCATACGGTATTCAAACCCCGATAGAAATACCACGCTGAGAATCATCACGCCAAGCACCACCCACGAGGTGACTTTTGGTTGTTTTAATCTATTGAGATTCATTTTATGCTCAACCTATTTCTTATGCTCAACCTATTTCCCGATGCAAAATTCGCTGAAGATTCTGTCAAGCAGATCATCGCTGGCAGTTTCTCCAGTGATCTCACCCAGCGCACTATAGGCGGCGCGCAGATCGATGGAGACGAAATCCAACGGGAGACCCTGCTCAAGCGGGGAAAGCGCGGCGTGCAGGGAGTCCGCGGCCCGGCGTAGCGCCTCCTGGTGACGCGCACTCGTGACCAACACGCTTTCCCGGTTCACCGTCTTACCCGCCAGCACCAGTTCGGCAATCGTCTCCTCCAATACGTCGAGGCCCACACCCGTCAGCGTCGACGTGCTGACCAGGGGAGCTGCAGGCCACATGTCGCGCACTTCGTCAAGTTCTAATTGCAGCGGGCGGTCGGCCTTGTTCACGACCAGGACGATCGGGCGTCCACGATGTGCTGTCATCTCCACACCCGATTCGCCGTCCAGGGAAGAGCGTGTGCCGCCAAAGCCCATGACGCGCAATTCTCTCGCCACCAGGCGATCCTGCGCGGTGAGCGGCTCTGTTCCATCAAAGACGAGCAAAGTGACATCGGCACTCTCGGCGGCGGCGCGGCTGCGCTGCACGCCGATCCGCTCCACCGGGTCATCGCCCGGTGTAATGCCGGCGGTATCGATCAAGTGCAGGGGAATACCGCGCAGATTTGTCACCTCTTCTACGGTATCTCGCGTCGTACCGGCGATGGGCGTTACAATGGCGCGGTCGGCGCGCAGCAGGGCGTTGAGCAGGCTCGACTTGCCGACGTTGGGTCGCCCGATGATAGCAGTGCGCAGTCCCTGACGGTAAAGCCGTCCCTGCTCTGAACCAGCCAGCAGCGCGCCAACCTGTCGCTGCGCCCCCGCTATCAGCGGACGCAGTTCCCCCGCCTGGGGCGTTGGCACGTCCTCTTCTGGAAAGTCGATGCTGGCCTCGATACGGGCAATGATGCCCAGAATCGTCGTGCGCGCCTCCTGCACCTGCTCTGAGACGCGCCCGCTGAGCTGCTGCATGGCAAGCCGCTGACTCGCCTCCGTCTGCGCGCCGATCAAGTCCATCACAGCCTCGGCCTGTGCCAGGTCGAGCCGCCCATTCAGAAAGGCTCGCAAGGTAAATTCTCCCGGATTCGCCATACGCGCTCCCCGTGCCAGCACCAGCCGCAGAATGCGCCGCAGAACCAGTGGGCCACCATGCCCCTGAATCTCCACCACATGTTCGCGGGTATAGGTGCGCGGTGACTGCATAAAGGCAACCAGCACCTCGTCCACCGTCTCTCGCGTATCAGGGTCGATCACCCGCGCAAAGGTCAACCGGTGCGAAGAAGGTGTTTCAGTTCGCCCTCCCGCGAAGCGCAGCAGAGGCAGCGCCACCTCGAACGCCTCCGGCCCGCTGACTCGTATCACTCCCACCCCACCCACACCGGGCGGTGTCGCAATCGCCGCTATCGTATCTGTCGTATTCTCGCTAAACATATCGCAGTCCGTCATAATAATGATTGATCCGTCGTAATAATGATTGATTCGCAACGAATGTAGGGGCGACCTTGATGGATGTCGTCTCCCCCAGAGACCGAGCGCCCGAAGCCAGGAGCGCAGCCACTGGCTTCCGTTCCAGAGAAACGCGCCAGTGGCTGCGCTCCTGGCGCGGGCGACCATTAAGGTCGCCCCTACATGATCCGTCATAAAATGCGTTGAAAGGGGACAAATTCCAGGCTATAGTACCACTGTTGCAATGGACATTCAAGCCAGTAGGAACAAGAAGAGAGCTCTGCCAG
>DASTKE010000735.1:0-3928 GCA_035716105.1 Ktedonobacteraceae bacterium
TTGCTGGTGGCATATGTGGCCGGATAGGTCTTGATGCCCGTAGGGATAATCGACGCTTCAGCCGTAAAGGTCTTCACTGACAAGGGGATAGCCGGTATACTCAGCTGCCGGTGTTCGTAGTGCGGGTGCTGGGCTGAGTAGAGCGTGACGCCTGCGATGCCGAGCAGGCATAACAAGCCGAATAGCAGTGGTAGCACGATATACGGCTGTTTCGGCGTTTCCCGCACCACATAGAGGTGGACAGTTTCCACCTCGTCCATACTGGCGTACATTCATCCCTCCTTGAATTCGGTACCGGTATTCAGAAACACGACGCGCTGATCGCCGATGTGCAGGACAATATCTACTTTGCCGTCGCCATTCACATCCTTGAACTCAGCGGTCACCGGCACTTGGTCGGCGTTATCGGAATACAGGTATGGGCCTTTGTAAATACGGGCTTTCGTAAAGTTGCCGCCGGGAAACTCGATAATGAGCACTTGGCGGTTCAGGTTCTCGAAGATAAAGGTCGTCGGGTGATCGGTTGAGTCGGCATGTCCCACTACTTCCGCCGTCTGGTAAATGCGCGGATACTCGTAGGTGCTCGTAAGCTGGTAGTTCGTCCACCAGCTACCGAGCAGCTGGAGTCCTATCCAGCCCAGAATCATGATGCTCATGCCGATGCCCACAAAGAGCAAGGCGTGGTGCCTGCGCTGGTGCTTCGGCGGCGGCTCGTCGTGAATAACAATGCGCCTATTTCCCTGCTGGATAATCCGGGTGCCTCTGGTATCCACGTAGCGCCGGGTACTGAGCGGCGCTCTCGCCTCATAGAGAGCATCGGGGAGCACATGGTGTCGGTCTGGTCTCCCGTCCAGTACAGGTCGTCCTCGGGATGGATACCGGCTTGATGGCCGACATAGTGCGCCGAAGCGGGCGGCTGCATCCTACTTGCCCGGCGCACGCGGGGTACGATTTGCTCTGCCATGAAAACCCTCCTAGAGCAGTTTGCCGAGTACAAAGTCCGTGGCTTCCTCCGGGGTCATCAGGCCGTCAGTGACGTGTTGTTGCACTTCCTGAATTAATGCCAGGTCTTCATGGCAATCGCATGTCGAGTCAAGACAGAACGGAGAATGCTCAGTGTGTATAGGGTCATCTTCTACGGGGATAATAGGAATGAAGTTGTCAGGGACCGACACGGACATGGCAGTATCCTTCCTCGGTAGAGAACAGCTTTTCAGAAGAGATGTGTGTACGTTAGTTAGATATCACTCGATAAAGTTGCCATTTGTCAATAGATATAGCCACTTGTTTATCACTGATTAACATTGACGGTACGCGTTGCAAAGAATATAATCTTGCCATATTTTGAGAACAGGTGGTGTGCTCATGAGCGATGACGACCTGCTGACCATCGAAGACGTGGCCCGGCGGCTGCAAGTCCACGAGGAAACGGTAAGAAGGTATATCAAGCGAAAACAGCTGATAGCAATCCGGCTGTCTAATAACAATATGCGGATTCGCAAGTCCGAGCTAGACCGGTTTCTCCGTGAGCGGGAAACCGATAAGGATAATTAATACTCTGAGGCGAGCAATATGGTCATCACCCTTCGACAATCGGGGTCTAAGGGGTCAAGGCCGTGTTGCAGCGCCTGGTCGTAGTAGTCGATCTTCCAATAGGTACGCTCCTGGTACCAGGGAATAACGCCGAAGTCATGCTCGCCACGAGGGTCATTGGCAGGGGTAAAGGTGTTGAATCGCTGGACAGCGTTTAGGATTACCCCTGATCTATGGTGAATATGCCCATCACGGTGGCTACCACTACTATCCGAACGATGAGCTGGTACGCAAATGGCTCGCAGGCACGCCATTTATGGTGCTCGATGTCAGCGAAGGCGATGGGTACCGCCATTATCTGGCAAGAAAGCAAAAGTGAGACGGAGGCGGAGACGGAAAGGGAATGAATGCTATGGAACGCCCTGTCAATCGACCTATCCTGTGTCCGAAGATCGTCGGTCGAAGCCCTGAAAGCGCGGCTCTTGGCTTACTGGTGGAGCAGGCCAGAGCGGGGCAAGGTGCTCTCGCTCTGATCGCTGGAGAAGCGGGTATCGGCAAATCACGTCTGGTAGGCGAGTTGAAAGCCTCCGCCGCGGCCCAGGAATTCCTGGTCATGCAGGGGGCCTGCTTCCCGAAGGATATTGCGTATCCCTACGCGCCCCTGCTCGACCTCTTACGCTCTCTCGTGGCTTCCAACCCGAAAGGCTCGCTGGCTGCCACTGTAGAGACCTTAGCCCATGATGTCTTTCCTTTGCTTCCTGAACTGGTTCCCGACCAGGCACCCTCACTTCCGCGCCTCGAACCCGAACAAGAGAAACACCGCCTTTTCGCTGTTCTGGCGACCTTCTTTCTCCACCTGTCAACACGGTCGCCGGTACTGCTCACCATTGAGGATGTGCATTGGAGCGACGACACGAGCCTGGACTTCCTCCACCATCTGACACGGCGTTCCGCGTCTCATCCACTCCTGCTCCTGGTCACGTATCGCCACGAGGAGATGCAGCCCGCGTTGAGCAACTGGCTGGCGCAACTTGACCGCGAGCGCCTCGCTCACAAGCTCCAGCTCGTGCCTCTTGCGCGCAACGAGGTTGATACGATGTTGTCGGCCATCTTTGAGGAGCGAGACACGAGTTTCGACATGCGCCGCTTTCTGCACGGGGAACTGCTGGATGTCCTCTACACGCTGACGGAGGGCAATCCCTTTTTCGTCGAAGAAACGCTTAGCTCGCTTATTGCAGCCGGTGACATTTTCTACACCCAGGGCTACTGGAATCGCACGTCAAGGCGTGAGGTCTCCATTCCACAGAGCGTGCAGGACGCCGTCCAGCAGCGAACAGCACGGGTGGGCGAGGAGGCCAGATACGTGTTGACCCTGGCGGCAGTGGCCGGGCGGCACTTCGATTTTGCCCTACTCCAGCAGCTTACCCGGTATGATGAGCACCAGCTCCTCCAGATCATGAAAGAACTGGTGTCCGCTCAACTGGTGGTTGAAGAATCCGCCGATCAGTTTGCTTTCAGGCACGCCTTGACGCGGCAGGCCATCTATAGCCAGCTACTCACACGCGAGCGTCGCCTGTTGCACCGGACCATTGCCGAAACGATGGAGCAACAACTTTCTGGTCCATCCGATCTGCACCTGGAGGACCTCGCCTACCATTTTTACCAGGCGCGAGAATGGCAGAGGGCGGTAGACTATGCACAACGCGCCGGAGAAAAGGCGTTAGGGCTATACTCGCATCGTGCCGCCATCGACTATTTCACCTGGGCGCTAGAGGCCGCCAATTCCCTGTCACTCTTTGCTTCTCCACCTTCTCCTGATGTGCGTCCCGCGCTGTACCGTGCGCGTGGACATGCCTGCGAAACGCTAGGGGAGTTCGATCAGGCACAACATGATTACACCCAGGCGTTGGACGCGGCCCAGAAGACGAATCAGCGTGCAGCGGAGTGGCAAAGCGCAATTGACCTGGGTTTTCTGTGGGCAGGGCGCGACTACGCGCAGGCGGAAACCTGGTTTCGCCAGGCGCTCACCCTCTCGCAGGCACTGGATGATCCTGTTTTGCACGCTCGCAGCCTCAACCGTATTGGCAACTGGCATCTGAACGTGGGACAGCCGCACGAGGCGCTGGGCTATCACCGGGAGGCGCTGGCCATTTTCCAGCAGCTCCAGGATTCAGGCGGCATCGCCGAGACACTGGACCTGCTGGGCATGACGAGCTACCTCGGTGGCGATTTGATCGGCGGTACAACCTACTACCAGCAGGCTGTCGCGCTTTTTGACGAACTCGGCAACAGAGAAGGACTGACATCAAGCCTGGCAACGCTCACCATGCGTGCTTCGACCTACCATACCGATGCGCTCATCGCGGTCACGAGTTTGGCCGAGGCACTACCGGAT
>DASTKE010000736.1:0-5573 GCA_035716105.1 Ktedonobacteraceae bacterium
CGCGCCCAGGAACGCCTGGCCCAGGCGCAATCCAACGTGGAGCGAGCCGAACTGCAGGGCGCGCTCGAACGTGCGGTCACGCGCCTGCGCCTGGTGGAAACGGCTGGTCGTCGCCGTCGCCCCCGCCCCCAGATGCCCCCAACCGAACAATAGAGCAATGGCAGAACAACAAAAAACGAGAGCGCTCAGCGCTCTCGTTTTTTGTTGTTCTGTCATTGCTCTACTGTTCAGTTGGGGGCATCTGGGGGCGGGGACGACGGCGACGACCAGCCGTTTCCACCAGGCGCAGGCGCGTGACCGCACGTTCGAGCGCGCCCTGCAGTTCGGCTCGTTCGACATTGGATTGCGCGTGGGCCAGACGTTCCTGGGCGAGGCGGCGCGCCTCTTCCGCACGGGCCTGATCGATCTCCTCGGCGTTTTCCGCCGTGTCAGCCAGTACCGTGACGGTGTTGTTGCTCACTTCGAGGAAGCCACCGGAGACGAAGATCGGCTCTTCATCCCCGTCATGCCTGATGACCAGCTCACCAACGGCGAGCGTGGACAGCAGGGCGGCGTGGCGGGGCAGGATACCAAGCCTGCCCTCGCTGCCGGGCGCGTTGACCGAGTCGGCTTCACCATCGTAGAGTTCGCGATCAGCGGTCACGACGCGAACGTGCAAGGTGTTGCGTGATGCCATCGCTTAACCCCTGTTCTGCTGTTGCTCTTCTTCGTAGCGCTGGTACACTTCGTCGATACCACCAGCCATGTAGAAGAGACCTTCGGGTACCTGGTCGAGCTTGCCATCGAGAATCTCGCGGAAGCCGCGCACCGTCTCTTTGAGCGGCACGTACTGCCCCTTGCGACCCGTGAACGCCTCGGCCACCGTCATCGGCTGCGAGAAGAAACGCTGAATCTTACGAGCGCGCGAGACCGTCAGCTTGTCATCGTCCGACAGTTCGTCGATGCCCAGAATGGCGATGATGTCCTGCAGGTCTTTGTAACGCTGGAGCACTTGCTGCACGCTGCGGGTCACATTGTAGTGTTCCTCGCCAACCACCTGCGGATCAAGGATGCGGCTGGTGGAGTTCAGCGGATCGACGGCGGGGTAGATGCCCTGCTCGGCGATGGAACGCTCAAGCACGATGGTCGAGTCAAGGTGCGCGAAGGTTGTGGCTGGGGCCGGATCGGTATAGTCGTCCGCCGGAACGTACACGGCCTGCATCGACGTGATCGAGCCGCGCTTGGTCGAGGTGATGCGCTCTTGCAGTTCGCCCATCTCTTCCGCCAGGTTCGGCTGGTAGCCCACGGCTGATGGCATACGGCCCAGCAGCGCCGAGACTTCCGCACCGGCTTGCGTGAAGCGGAAGATGTTGTCGATGAAGAGCAGCACGTCCTTGCCCTCTTCGTCGCGGAAGTATTCCGCCATCGTCAGCCCGGTCAGGCCGACGCGCAGACGAGAGCCGGGAGGCTCGTTCATCTGCCCGAAGACCATTGCCAGGCGTTCGATCACACCCGCGCCGATCATTTCTTCGTAGAGGTCGTTGCCTTCGCGAGTGCGCTCACCCACGCCGGCGAAGACACTGAAGCCACCGTGCGCCTTCGCGATATTGTTGATCAGTTCCTGAATGATAACCGTCTTGCCGACGCCTGCGCCGCCGAACGTTCCGACTTTACCGCCCTTCATGAAGGGGGCGACCAGGTCGATAACCTTCAAACCGGTCTCGAAGACCTCGATGCCGACAGCCTGATCTTCCAGGTCCGGCGCTTGCCGGTGGATGGGCAGGTGCGGCGCATCGGGAATATCGGGTTTGTTATCGATGGCCTGACCGAGTACGTTGAAGATGCGTCCCAGGGTCTGCTCGCCAACGGGTACGCTGATGGACGCGCCGGTATCGGTCGCTTCGAGGCCGCGCTCAAGTCCGTCGGTCGGACCCATCGCGACGCAGCGCACCCAGTTGTTGCCGAGCAACTGCTCTACCTCAAGCGCGAGATCCTGCTTGGCACCTGGGGCGCGGGTCAGGACTTCGTTGTAAATTTCTGGAATCTGGTCTGGGGGAAACTCAACGTCTACCACGGCCCCCAGCACCTGCACGATCTTACCCTTCGTGCCTGCTGCCATATCTCTTCCTCCTATTGGAGACTATGAATTTTCACAACCAAAACCGGTAATTACGTAGGTGCCGATTGATCGGCAAGCTCCACGGGCCGATCAATCGGCGGTGCGCTCGATCAATCGGCGCCTACGTGGGCATGACCGTTTTCGATGGGAAAATTTCATTATCATTTATGCGTTTGCTCCGGCCACAATCTCAAGAATCTGCGTTGTGATACTGGCCTGGCGTGCTTTGTTATAGGTCAAGGACAGGTCTTGAATCAGGTCGTTAGCACTATCGGTGGCGTTCTTCATCGCGACCATACGAGCGGACTGGAAGCTGGCGACGGCTTCGAGCAGCGCCTGGTAGACAAGGATATCCACGTAGCGCGGGAGCAGCGCTCGGAAGATGCTCTCCGGGTCTGGCTCATAGATATATTCCTGTGTCTCCCGTTCGTTGCCCTGCCTCTCCGGTGGCTGCACCGGCAGCAACTGCACGGCAGTCGGCTGCTGCGTCACTGTATTGACGAATTTGGCGTAGACCAGGTAGACGACATCTACCTCCCCTTTCAGGAAGGCGTCGACGGCGACCTGGGCGATAGCCGTAGCATCACTGATATCCGGCTTATCACCATAGTTCGTGAACTCCGCCAGCATGTGCTGCTGGGTGCGCACGAGGAAGTCGCGTCCCTTACGCCCAACCGCGATGAAGTTGAGGTTGGGCCGCTCGCCCTGTTCCGCCAATCGCTGCTGCTCGTCCTGCGCCGTCGTCAGTACTTTGCGATTGATATTGCTCGGTAACGCGCCACTGAAGCCGCTGTCCGGCGTGACCGCCAGGATGCCGATGGTGCGAATCGGGCGCTGTTTCAGCAGCGCGACCTCGTCGCCTACATCAGCCCCGGTGACGGTAGAGAGACGCGAGACGAGCGCTCGCAGTTGCTCGGCATAGGGGCGCGATTGTTCCACGCGCTCCTGCGCCCTGCGCATTTTGCTGCTCGCCACCAACTGCAAAGCTTTGGTGATCTGCGCAGTATTCTTGACCGAGCGTATGCGTCGCCGTATTTCTCTGGTTGATGGCATAGCCCTGCCTCCTAGCGCGGTGCTGCCGTCTTCTTATAGTCTTCGATGGCAGCATTGAGTTGTTTCAACAGATCGTCCGACATCTTCTCTTTGCCCAGCACGGACTTCTCGACGATGGTCTGACTGACCTCTGGATGGTTCGCTTCCATGTAGCGATAGAATTCGCGCTCCCACTCGGAGACCACGGGTAGCGGCACATCGTCCATGTAGCCAGTGGTTGCCGCGTAGATAATCATGACCTGATTCTCGACGGCTACCGGCTGGTACTGCGGCTGCTTGAGCACTTCGGTCAGGCGCTGGCCGCGCTCGATGCGACTGCGCGTCGTCTTGTCCAGGTCGGAGGCGAACTGCGCGAAGGCGGCGAGTTCGCGGAACTGGGCGAGGTCGAGGCGCAGCGTACCAGCTACCTGGCGCATGGCGCGAGATTGCGCGTTACTACCCACGCGAGAGACCGAGAGGCCGACGTTGACGGCAGGACGGATGCCCGCGTTGAACAGGTCGGTTTCCAGGAAGATCTGGCCGTCGGTGATCGAGATGACGTTGGTCGGAATGTAGGCCGAGATGTCGTTCGCTCGCGTCTCGACGATTGGCAGGGCTGTCAGCGAGCCGCCGCCGTACTCTTTGCTCAGGCGTGCGGCGCGTTCCAGCAGGCGCGAGTGCAGGTAGAAGACGTCGCCGGGGTACGCCTCGCGGCCCGGAGGGCGGCGAATGATCAGCGACATGTTGCGGTACGCCTCAGCGTGCTTGCTCAGGTCATCGTAGATGATCAATGCGTCGCGGCCTGACTCCATAATTTCCTCGCCCATCGCGCAACCGGCGTAGGGGGCGATGTACTTCAATGGAGCAGGTTCCGAAGCGTTCGCCGCTACGATGATGGTGTGTCCCATCGCGTCATGCTGGCGCAGAATTTCATGCGTGCGCGCAATCGACGAGTTCTTCTGACCGATGGCGACATAGATACAGATCAGGTCTTTGCCCTTCTGGTTGATGATCGTATCGATGGCCAGGGCCGTCTTGCCGGTCTGGCGGTCGCCAATGATCAGTTCGCGCTGTCCGCGCCCAATCGGGATCATGCTGTCGATAGCTTTGATACCGGTCTGCACGGGGGTATCGACCGGGTGGCGCGTAATCACGCCGGGGGCGACGCGCTCGATCGGGCGGAACTTATCGGTGGCGATGGGACCCATGTCGTCAAGTGGCTCGCCCAGAGGGTTCACCACGCGCCCGATCATGGCATCACCGACGGGTACCGAAGCGATACGACCGGTGGTGCGCACTTCGTCATCTTCACGAATCTGTGTATAGTCGCCCAGAATAGGCACGCTGACCGTCTCTTCTTCCAGATTGAAGGCCATGCCTACGATGCCGGTGCGGGGAAATTCTACCAGTTCAAGATATTGCACATCTTGCAGGCCGTAGACACGGGCGATACCGTCAGATACCGCGATCACGGTGCCAACGTTGGCCGTTGAGGTTTCCGCCGTGCTGAATCCTGCGATGTTTTTTTCTATGATGGCACTGATTTCATCAGCCCAAGATGCCATCGTTTTCCTCCTCTTCGTTCGTCCGGTGGAGTATCAAGGTAGGTGGAACGTTCCGCTGCGCATCCTATCGTTTCGCTCGACTCGATACGATGCGAGGGAAGAAAATGCGTTCCTGCTTTACTGAATCTTAGTCGTCTCAACCTGTTCGGGGGGATTTTGCGTCTCTGTCGAAGGTGTCGCGGGTTGCATCCCATCAAGCCCGCTTTCATCGAAAAAAGCTGTCTGACTGCTGGCAACACCGTTCATGAGCTGGTGTTGCAGCGTGTTCAGACGATTGCGAACGCTGCCGTCGATGACCTGGTCTCCTACACGAGCGATCACCCCTCCCAGAATTTCTGGTTGAACCTTCGTTTGCATGATAATGGTTTTACCGGTTCGCTGCTCAAGTGCCTGCTTGATCAGCGCCTGCTCCGCGTCATCCATCTTCGTTGCCGTAGTCACTTGCGCGACCGCCTCGTTCTTGTAGTCCATGACCAACTGTTTCAATTCACGAGCAAGGCCGGGCATAATTTCGACCAGATCGCGCTGGACAACCAGCAGGGCAAGGTTGAGCGACGTGGGCAGCACATTGGACGCCAGCGCCTGGCGTATCGCTGTCTCTTTGCGCTTCGCAGGAATCTTTGGTTCGCGCAGCAGAAACGAGAGTTTGCGGTTCTCAAAGACCTGGGCGATGCCCTGTACGTCCTCAAGGGTGCGGTCAATCGTATTCTGCCTGTGTGCGATGTCAAAGATGGCTGCCGCGTAGCGACGCGCTATCGCTCCTTTAAGCATTACTGCTCCTTTGCCTCGGTGGCACTCACGAAATCTTCCACCAGGCGGCGGTTGTCGTTATTATTGACCGACCTGCCAATAACCTTGCCAGCGGCATCAATCGAAAG